>JAEEPD010000132.1 GCA_016284575.1 Bacillota bacterium
AGCAAAGTAGGTATACTTGTTTCTTGCCTGGGATTCGCCTGCAAAGGCCTCCCACAGATTCTTTTCGGTCTGAGTTCCTGCGTATTTGTTTGCCATGTTTTGTCCTCCGTTAATTGAATTGAACTATATTCATTATCTATAATAGTATACAGGTAAAGGAGCCAGTTAATCAAGACAAACTGAACAAAAGCGCCAGTAAAAAAACCGGATCCCAAGATCCGGCTTTAGTGATCGCAGGACTTAGCGTCCTGCCTTATTGCTTTTGCGCTACTCCTCTGCTGTCAGCTTTTCGAGAAGGACCAGAAGCTGCTCCTTTTCCTCCGGGGTGAGCTTTGAGAAGAGCCCGGAGAACCTTTCGTTTCTTTCATCTGTGAGCTCGGCCGCTCTTGCCTCCCCCAGCTCCGTGAGGGTTATGAGTGTAGCTCTCTTATCCGCGGGATCCACAGTGCGCTTTACATAGCCGTCGTGCTCCAGCTTGGAGATCATTTCAGACATGGAGGAGGGATTGACCTTCATCTCCTCGATCAGCTCCTTCTGCTTTGCGCCGCCCTCAAAGGAAGCCAGCACCCGAAGCAGACGCTCTCTTGCAAATGCGGGCTTTGGACCATGTCCCTTTCCGGGGCCGAAGCCGCCTCTTCCGGGGCCGAAGCCGGGACCAAAGCCTCCTCTTTCAGGAGCAGCTCCGGGTCCAAAACCGCCTCTTCCGGGTCCGAAGCCTCCTCTTTCAGGAGCGCATCCGGGTCCGAAGCCGCCCCTCTCAGGGCCTTTTCCGGGACCCATTCCACGGCCGCCGAAGCCCCGGCCTTCCATTCCCTCAAACATGGTCTTCCTTATGGCGTGGGGGGCTCTCATAACAAGTTCAAAAAGTCTTTCATCTATAGTCTTTTCCATTCTTTTTTCCTTTCTGCGGAATCCGTTCACCCGCAACATGACATGCAATTTATTTTGGTACCGAACATAATATAGCACTCATCGAAACCCCCTGTCAAGTTATTTCGGTGCCAAAATAAATTTTTTTTCGCAAATTAAAAACAACCGCACTGTTTATCATTCTTCACTAATAAAAAACCCGCAGCACTGCTTATGCAATACTGCGGATCCTTTGCTTTTGTTCTTCGCCGCTACACTGTCAGCTTTATCTCCGTCTCGGCGCTGACCGGGATCTCGGTCTCGGTTATCAGGCCGTCTCGCTTGAAGGCGTTCTGCATGGCCTCCATCTCCACGGACAGATCCAGCTTCTCGCTCTCAAACAGATTGGTGTACTGCTTGTCCATGGCCTTGCCTATGTCGGACAGGTAGGACAGCATGTGGGCCTTGGTGCTCTCGATGTCCACGCCGCTGGTCTCCAGAGACGAAAACTTCTTGATGACCACCTCCAGCGTGGGCAGGTAATAGTTCAGGAACTGGTGACAGCTCTTGATGCTCTCAGGCTGCTCCCTCAGAACTCTTGTTATGAGCTCTGCCTCGGAAAGGGCCTTGCCCGCGGCCTCGCGGACTGCGGAGTCCTGTATGCGGCCCGAGATCAGTCTGCTTTCGTTGATGTGCTGATTGGCGGTCTTGAGGATGGCCTTCTCCTCCGGGCTCAGCTCCGGCAGATCCTTGGCCTTCACATTGGAGGCGCTCACCTGGCTGGGAGCCATGCTCTGGCCCTTTACGGAAACATCCGAGGCCTGAGGTCTGGGCTCAGCCGGCTTGCCGGTGCCCTTGATGGCGGAGACCACCAGGGCTATAAGCATGATGCCAAAGGCGATGGCGCCGAAGATCACGACCAGATTCAGAGCCCAGCCCAGCACGGGTATGAGCTCGAGACAGATCATGATGCCGATGGCATACAGGATCAGCCTGCCTAATCCGCCCCTGTTTCTTCTGTTATCCATTCTATCCCCCCTAAAATACTGAAATCTCTGCTAGTTCTTGATGTCGAGGAGCTTTGCCTTCAGCTCGGACTCGATGCGGCCAAGCTCTACCTCGGCTTCTCTTCTCTTGATGCGGCCTTCCTCCTGGATCTTGAGTACCTCGTCGAAGGTCTCGATCAGCTTCTGGTTGGTCAGCTGAACGGTCTCGATATCCACGATGCTGCGCTCGCTCTCCTGAGCCACCTGGATGGTGCCCTGCTTCAGGGTCTCTGCGTTCTTCTTGAGCAGATCGTTGGTGAGCTCGGTAACAGCGTGCTGTGCGTCAGCAGCCTGCTTTACATGCTCCATGCCAAGGGCCAGTACCATCTGGTTCTTCCACAGAGGAATGGTGTTGGCGATGGTGGACTGGATCTTCTCCGCCATCAGAACGTCGCTGTTCTGGATGAGGCGGATCTGGGGAGCCATCTGTATGCTGATGGAGCGGGTGAGCTCCAGATCGTACAGCTTCTTTTCGAAGCGGTCGCAAAGAGCTGCGAAATCGTTGGCTGCCTGAGCATCCTCTGCCAGACCGCTCTGCTTGGCCTTTTCGGTGAGCTCTACCAGTGTGGTTGCTCTTTCCTTCTCCAGCTTCTCCTTGCCGGCGATGATGTACATGGTCAGTTCTTTGAAGTAGCCCTGGTTGGACTCATAAAGTCTGTCCAGCATCACCACGTCCTTGCCCAGCTGGTTCTGGTACTCCTCCAGGGAGCCGGTGATCTTGTCCACGTTGGTCTCAACGCTGGAATACTGAGCCTTTACCTTTTCAAGGCTTACGGGCGCCTTCTTGAAGAGTCCGAGAAAGCCCTTTTTCTCCTCCTGGTTCAGGTCGAAGCCCTTCAGCTGGGTGACCAGGCTGGTGATCATGCCGCCGACCTCGCCCAGGTCCTTGGTCTTTACGCCCTGCAGCGCGTTATCGGAAAAATCTGCGATCTTCTTCTGGGCGCTGGCACCGTACTGGAGGACGATGTTGCTGTCGGTGAGATCGATCTTGTCCACGAACTCCTCCAGAGCCTTCTTTTCGGCGTCGGTGAGCTGAATATCGTTGTAGAATCTCTCTGTTCCGACGGGTTCGATGGGAGCCTTTTCCTCTACTGCGGTCTCTTCCGCCTTTTCAGCCTCTTCGGGCTCGACTTCCTCTACGGAAACGGGGTCCAGAGTAAGAATGATTTCTTCGTTAGTCATATGTTTATCCTCCTGATCACAGAATTATTATGCTCCTTATATTATCCTTCAAAAAGCGCTTTGAAGTCAAGAACTAACGCTTTAATTTGTCAATAAATCTACAATTGGGCGGGCTATTTTGCCGAGGCTTCGCAGGGGCCGCTGCCCTACTGCTTTGCTTCCGCTGTGATGACCCTTATGCGGCCGCCGCCTGCGATGCCAAGATCGTCGTACCAGGCGGTGAGCTCGTGCCGCTGCACGCTTACGTTATCTATGTCGGTCAGATAATAGCTGTCGCCGTCCTTAAGGTAGACCTGCACGTTTTCCGCAACGGAAAGCCTCATGTTGCCTGCCATGGCGCTGTCTCCGTTAAGGGAGGTGAGGGCTGCGCGGGTGAGCTGCTTCATGGAGAGGGGATTTCCCGCAGCGTCGAAGGTATAGCCGAAGCCTCCCTTGTCCACGTTGTAGGCCACTCCGCTGAAGCTGAAGACCCTTGGCACACCGTTTACGATGGCGGTGTAGCTGGAGGTGATGGAGCCGGGCAGGATGAGGCTGACCGCGTTGGTCAGCAGTCCGAAGCTCCAGTTGGCGTCGGTGGCGTTTTCAAGGAAGAGCTCCTCGATCTCGCCCCGGGTGTTCTGTATGTAATACTTCACGTGATTGCTCTTGAGCTCGGCGCCTGCCAGGGCTTCGGGCTCTATGATGCTTCCGCCGCCGTTTCCGTTGCTGTCGATGATCTGCACGTTCTCGGCCAACTTGTACTCGCCTATGGCAGTGGCGCTGTAATTGACCCTGCCGCTGATGCTTTTAGAGCTGAGGCTTTTAGCGCTTATGCTGTCCCCGCTTAAGGTAACGGTGACCAGCTGGCCCGGCTTAAGAGCGGGAGCCCTGTCCAGCTCAAAGCTTCTTATCTGGCCGTCGCTTGTGAGAAGGCTCAGGCTGGTGACCAGCTCTGCTTCATCGCCGGCAGCCTTTATGGCCGAAGCAACAAAGCCCGTATACTCCGCATTCACGGAGCTTCCAAGAAGCACGCCCACAACTGCATCGTCCATGCCAAGGAGGAGGGTCACGGTGCTGCCGATCTTGCTGCCTCCAAGGCTTGAAAGTGCTGACGAGGCATCCGCCGTACCCAGGCTGTAGCTCTTTCCTGCCACGAAGGCAGCTGCGGGAGAGCTCTCGCTGGGGCTTAGGGCTGTCAGCTTGCCGGAGACCTTGCTGTTATAGACCCAGGCGGTCTGCATGCCCTCGTTGGTATAGTACACATCGTTTTCCGCAAGAGCGTAGGATCCGGTCTGGAGCTTGCCGTTCAGATAAACGTTTACGGTGTCCGCAGGAAGGCTGTTCCGCTTTCCTGCGATGAAGGGTCCTGCCATGCGGTCCAGAACGATGGCGTTGTAATTCACCTGACCGTTGCTTACAGTATAG
>JAEEPD010000133.1 GCA_016284575.1 Bacillota bacterium
GAGCTTTTCCATTGTTTTATGGCCGTCCGGCCTTTCCCTTCTTAAAATGTTTCTCTGCTATTTCAGCACGGTCAGCTCCGGGCTGTTTTCGATCAGAGCCTTATTAGCCACAAGGCACACAGCGGCATTTTCGGCGAATTTGTCGAGAATGTCCGCGCATTTGTTAAGATCTGAAGGAGAGGTCCTTAGTATTTCCGTGCGCTGACGCTTTATATCCTCTCTGCTTAGGCCTGCAAACCAGTCTGAATCCGCAAGCACGGCTTCCGCCCTTACGCCTCTTAAGGGCTCGGTGGCTGCGATAGTGGAGATTATGAATTTATCCAGAGGCTCGCCGGATGAGGCTATCCCTCTGAGGTAGCTTCCCAGGCCTTTATTGATCTCAAGCGACTTGGCTGGGGAGGGGTCTCTGAATGAGTAGCTGTAGATGCTGCCCTTGATGCCTGTCCTGAGGCCTGTGCCGTAGGCTCCGCCCTGTACGCGCACCATGTTCCACAGATAGCCGTAAGTAAGTATCTGAGAAGCCACGTTCATGCTGCCGCTGTATTCCTCTCCGAGGCCTGAAAGCACTGCAGCCTGGGCGCTGAAGCCTATCTGGGCAGGGATCTCGTAGGCGCTCTTCTTAGGAAGTTCTGCCTTGTAGCAGCTGCTTTCTGCGGGCTTTACGCCTTCGGGGAAGATGGATATCAGCTGCGCCAGGTCCAGCTCCTCCGTGCAGGCCAGGCTTGCAGTAAGAGCCTTGCTGCAGAATACACCGCTGATGGCATCCTTTAGGAAGGCTGCGAAAGCCTCCAGTCTGTCATCTATATTGTCAGCAAAATCGCTGAGCCAGCTTATGTGGCCGTAGCCTGAGGTGGCGCTTAGCACTGCATTCTCCGCGCTGTAGCCGGAGCCGGCGATGGAGGCTGCCAGAGCGTGGCCGGCTCCCACCGGGGCTTCCTTGGCATCGTTGCTCTCCTGTATCATGATATCCCTGATGCTGTCCAGACGGCTGAAATCGCTTCTGAACAGTATCTCCTCCAGCAGCCTTGCGGCGTGGGGAAGATTTTCCTTCAGCAGACTTATCCTTACTGCCATCATGGGTGTGCAGCTTTCGGTCTCGCCCTTCTTTGAGGACACTGCCAGCTTCATCTCCATGCGTCCCAGGTACTTTTTGATCTCCTTTTCGAGCTCGGAAACGCTGTAATTTTCCGTGGGCAGCTCTCCGAGTATGCTGCCGAGGAAGCTGATCTTTTCGAGCTCCTCCAGGCTGCGGCCTGACAGGTTGAAGTACAGGTTTATGTGAGCGATTCCGTTTGTGGGCAGGGGATGGTATAGAACTGTTACGCCCTGCTGTTCTTTCTTTTCTGTGACAGGGTAGTCGGGCTCTTCGCTGACCTCGGACAACTCGACCACGGGTATGGTCGCGCTCTGTTCGGGCGTATCCTCAGACTGCTGCCAGGCGGTCAGCTGGCTGTTCATTATGCGGTTTTCTTCGTAATCCTTTTCGGTCCAGCTTTTTGCAATGGCCTCAAGCTTTGCTTCTTCTGCCTTCCGGAGCTCATCTCCCAGGCTGTGGGATGGTCTGCTGAAGAGCAGGGCGCCGGTGCTGTCATCAAGAAGCATCTCGTAGAGCAGCTTCTCGAAATAGCCCTCTTCGAGCATCCTTCTGAGATCTGCAAATACCTTGTCGTTTTCCAGATAGAGCATGGGGTCTCCGCCGTAGAGCCAGCCGGACATGGAGCCTATGGCTCTTCTGAGGCCCTGCGGCTCTTCGTTTTCTCTGGTCTTGAATTCCAGGCGGTTGATGTAGGCTTCGATGAGGCCGTGGTCCAGCCCTCCCTCAGCCTGCTCCTTTGCCGCGGCGCGTATCGCATCGAGAAGCTCTTGCTCCCTGCCGTCCTTTACATTCTTTGCGATGAAGGTGAATACAGACTGGGCTATGCCGCCGTCTGCGTACATCTCAAAGTCTTCCGCAAGACCAGGCTCCAGCACGGCCTTGGTTATGGGTGCTTCATTGAAGGAACCCAGCGCGCTGCAAA
>JAEEPD010000134.1 GCA_016284575.1 Bacillota bacterium
CGATGACCTCCTCGGTAACATTGGCGTTATCGGCTATGATAACGCAGGAGAACTCCCGCAGGACCGCCATCGCTATTACATTCATATGTACCTGAACCGTTATCCAGGCCTGATTGGGCTCGCCGTTGCCCATGACCCAGCTGAGAAGATCGCCGCAGTACGCGCCCTCAACTTCCCGGTCCAGGCTGCCGGCAGCTGCGATGCAGTTCCAACCCGTCTTTTCCATCAATTCCTGTACATTCATTCTCTGTTTCTCCTTCGCATACTGTTTAGGATATGGCAGTCATCAAGGCTTCTGTTGCCCTTCACTATCTCCTCTGCCATGATGCGGCAGGTCTGAAGACCGCAGGCGCTGCAGTCGTAGCCCGGAAGCTGATCAAGCTGCTGGTTGACCTTCTGGAAGAAGGCCATCTTTTCCGCAAAGCTGAGCGATTCCTCCTCCGTGATATTAAAGGCATCCGATATGAAATCCTCTATTGGCCAGTCCGCAGGGGGCTTGTTCCTTTCCGATGTCAGGGCGTCTATATTGTGCTTTACCACGTAGCTGTTGCCCCAGAGCAGATGTCCGCCCACGCAGCCGTTGAAGCAGGGGAAAAGGTGGATGAGCCTGAAGGAATCGAATATGCCGAATTCCTCCATGTCCAGCACGTCGTTGACCTTGTCGAAGCCGTCGGCTATGAGGTCCGTCTGCTTCTGGGTCATCAGCGAGGGACTGGTGGCCTGAAGGCCCTCCCTGCACAGGGTAACGGGGAGCCTCCCCTTCCCCAGGTTTTCGCTTATGAGCGGGAGGATGTCCACAGATGCAAGAGCGTGGTCCACCTCGAACTGGGGATTGCCGTAGGGGTGCTTTGCCAGAAGAAGCTTGGCTTCGCACTCGCTGCAGTAGAAGATGCCGACCTTTCCCTTGTCCTTCCAGATCTTTCTGGCCTGCTTTGCCGCCACTTCGCTGGGATAATTCAGCGGCAGCACATGGTCAAGAAGCATGGGATAGCGGGTCTTTATGAGCCTGTTGGTGACGGGACAGGTGGATGCCAGCACGGTATCGATCTCGCCGCTTTCAGCCCGCCTTCTGGTCTCCTGCATCAGCTGCCCTTCTGTGGCGGTTATATCCTCAACCACGTCAAAGCCCAGCTGCTTTATGGCCCAGAACAGCTCCTCCGCCTCCTTAAGACTGCTGCACTGCATTATCATGGCGCTGGGCACCAGGCACACAGTAAAGTCGTAATCCTTTATGGCATCAAGGGAGCTGCCCTTAGCCTGAAGGCTCTTGTAGTGACATGCTCTCATGCACCTTCCGCAGTTCAGACATTTGGCTTCGTTGATCACAACCTTGCCGTCCGTCATGGTCAGAGCCGATGTGGGACAGGTCTGAACGCATTTCATGCAGTGTCCGCAGTTATCCAGTATGTAGTTGACTACTGTCTTGTTTACCATTATCCGACCACGAACCCCAAAGTCAGGGTCGTTCCTTCCTCTGATGTCTTTATATCGAATTCATCCGACACACGCTTGATGTTGGGCAGTCCCATGCCTGCGCCGAAGCCCATGTTTCTGGCCTCCTCGCTGGCAGTGGAATAGCCAGGCGTCATTGCTTTTTCGAGATCGGGGATCCCGGGTCCGTCATCCTTGAAGATCAGCTGTATCCTTCCGTCGTCGAAGACGTCCATGGTGATGGTCCCGCCGTAGGCGTGGATTATCATGTTTATCTCCGATTCGTAGCTCGCTACAGAAATATTTCTGAGCACTGCAGAAGGAATGCCTATGGTGGACAGGGTCTTTTTGATATCCGAGCTCACCTTTCCGGCTCTTGCGTAGTCGAACCTGATCACAGTATATTCCTTGTGAAGAATGCTGTTACTCATCGATCTCACTCAGCCCTTCTGCATAGAGACGGCCGCAGGCTTCATACATGGTGCATTTTGTGGCATACAGATTCAGTCCGCTGTCTCTGCCCATCTCAAGTATCTCGTCGCTGAGCTTTTTGCCCCTGACGAATACGATGGTATCGATGTCCAGCATCTCTGCGGTCCTTAAAGTCTGCACATTGGCAAGCCCCGAGATCAGCAGTGTGTCCTCGGGAGAATCCTGTATCATAGCCAGGGCGTCGCTCATAAGGTCTGTGGCAAAGGCAAAGCGGAATTCCTTTTCCGGGGCCCCATCAGAGGAGACCACCAGAGCCTCTGCATCAAGACAACTGACAATATCCTTAAGTTTCATATGCGTATCAGCTAGCTTTTTCTGCGTCGATTATAGCCCGGATCTCCTTTTCCACCTTGGCAGGATTGCAGTTTCCTACTACTCTGCCGTCGATAACGACAACAGGTGCAAGACCGCAGGCGCCCAGGCATCTGGTGGCGTCAAGAGAGAACATGCCGTCAGCACTGGTGCCGTTTACCTTAGCACCGGTAACCTGCTCGGCTATCTCCACAAGCTTCTGAGATCCCTTTACATAGCATGCCGTACCAAGGCATACATTGATTACATGCTTTCCCTTCGGCTCTGTTGTAAACTGCGCATAGAAGTTTACAACGCCGAATACATCCGCAACACTGGTACCTGTTGCCTTGGAGATCGCTTCCATTGCCTCGTAGGGAATATAGCCCAGCTTATCCTGTACATCGTGAAGCATGACAATGACGGGGCCAGGCTGCCCTGCGTATCTGGAGACGATCTCGTCGATGATCTTGATGGATTCTCCGTTAAGTCTTTCCATCTTTTATCCTCCTTTAAATTAATAACTATCTATAAATGTCTTGCTGACTTTTATATTCAATAATCAGTTGCCGGTCCCGTCATAAGCTCAGTTTCCGAGGAAACATATTGAACATTTGACTGAAAACCACATAAAAAACTACTTTAATTTTAACTGTAGTTTGTTAAAAAAGCAACGAGACTTTATTAATATATAGTATTAGTTATAAAAAAAAGAGCACCGGCCGTAATTAAACGGCCGATGCCTGGTGCTCAGATATTAGATTCTTGCGATGCCTTCCTTTACGGCTTCTGCAGCAACTGCGTCTGCCAGAACGTCGGCAACATTCTTGTCCAGAGCGGAGGGGATGATGTTCTCATAGCCCAGCTCAGCATCGGGGATGTAGCCTGCCAGCGCATAGGCTGCAGCGTGCTTCATGCCCTCGGTGATGTCGGTGGCTCTTGCCTTCAGCGCGCCCTTGAAGAGGCCCGGGAATACCAGAACGTTGTTGATCTGGTTGGGGAAGTCGGAGCGGCCGGAGCCCACAAGAGCAGCGCCTGCATCCTTAGCCTCCTGAGGATAGATCTCGGGCTCGGGATTTGCCATGGCGAAAACGATGCCCTGATTCATGCTTGCAACCATTTCCTTGGTCACCAGCTTGGGTCTGGATACACCGATGAACACGTCAGCGCCCTTCATGGCATCTGCAAGCTTGCCGTGGAGGTGATTTCTGTTGGATCTGTGGGAGATCTCCTCCTGACCGGAGGTGAGGCCCTGGTCGCCCTCGCAGATGATGCCATTGATATCGACCATGATGACGTCACCGAAATTCATGTCGATCAGCAGCTTGCCGATGGCGATGCCTGCTGCACCTGCGCCGTTTATGACGATCTTCAGTTCGCCCATCTTCTTGCCGGTCACCTTTATGGCGTTGATAAGGGCTGCGGCAACTACGATGGCGGTGCCGTGCTGGTCATCGTGGAATACGGGGATGTCGCAGATCTCCTTAAGTCTTCTCTCCACCTCGAAGCATCTGGGAGCGCCGATATCCTCCAGATTGATGCCGCCGAAGCTCTTGGAGATCAGATATATGGTTCTTACCAGCTCGTCCACGTCCTTGGTGTCGATGCAGATAGGAACAGCGTCAACGCCTGCGAATTCCTTGAAGAGCGCGCACTTTCCTTCCATTACGGGCATGCCGGCTGCGGGGCCGATGTCGCCAAGGCCCAGAACTGCGGTGCCGTCGGTGATAACTGCCACCAGATTGCCGCGGCGGGTGAGCTCCCAGCTCTTGGAGTAGTCAGCCTGGATCTGCCTGCAGGGCTCTGCCACGCCGGGGGTATAGGCCAGGGACAGGTCCTCTCTGGTCTCGATCTTCTTTCTGGAGATCACTTCGATCTTGCCGTGAAGCTGCGCATGCAGCGCAAGGGATTCTTCATAAACACTCATTTTCTATGGTTCCTTTCTTGAAAAATGAATAAATATTAAATTCGCAATTATTTCAATTATTTAGATCATCTGCTCCGGGTGGAAGACCTCGTCGAATTTCTCCGGTGTAAGGAAGCCCAGCTTTACGCATGCCTCCTTCAGGGAAATGTCCTCCGCAAAGGCCAGCTTTACGGTCTTCGCAGCATTCTCGTATCCGATGTGAGGATTGAGCGCAGTGGCCAGCATCAGGGAATTGTGCAGATTGCCTGCCATCTTCTCCTTGTTTGCCTTGATGCCAACGGCGCAGTTGTTGTTGAAGCTCACCATGGACTCTGCCAGCAGCCTTGCGGACTGCAGGAAATTGTAGGCAGCAACGGGCATGAACACATTAAGCTCGAAGTTGCCCTGGGAAGCGGAGAGGCCCACTGCCACATCGTTGCCCATGACCTGCACCGCCACCATGGTGACGGCCTCGCACTGGGTGGGATTAACCTTGCCGGGCATGATGGAGCTACCGGGCTCGTTCTCGGGAATGCTTATCTCCCCTATTCCGAGCCTGGGGCCGGAGGCCAGCCAGCGGACATCGTTGGCGATCTTCATCATGTCAGCAGCCAGGGCTTTGAGGGCGCCGTGGGCGTATACCAGCTCATCCTTGGAGGTAAGAGCGTGGAACTTGTTGGGCTCAGTCACGAAATCCTTTCCGGTAAGCTGGGAGACAGCCTTTGCCACCTCTTCTCCATAGCCCTTGGGAGCATTCAGGCCTGTGCCTACAGCGGTTCCGCCAAGAGCCAGCTTCTTAAGATAGGGCAGAGAGCTCACTATCATTTCTCTGTCGCGCTCAAGGGAGCTTCTCCAGCCGGAGATCTCCTGACTGAAGGAGATGGGTGTGGCATCCTGCAGGTGAGTCCTGCCGGACTTTACTATGCCCTCGTTTTCAGCCTCGAGCCTCTTGAAGGTACCCACCAGAAGATCGATTGCGGGAAGGACCTTATCCTCCAGCGCTATGACAGCAGCAATGTGCATGGCTGTGGGATAGGTGTCGTTGGAGCTCTGGCTCATGTTTACGTCATCGTTGGGGTGAAGCAGCTTCTTTCCAGCTATCTCATTGCCGCGGTTTGCGATGACCTCGTTGGTATTCATGTTGGACTGGGTGCCGGAGCCGGTCTGCCATACAACCAGGGGGAAGTGGTCGATGAGCTTGCCGCTGATGACCTCATCCGCCGCTGCGGAGATGGCAGCCAGCTTTTCATCAGTCATCTTCTCGGGCTTGCACACATGGTTTGCCATGGCTGCAGCCTTCTTGAGTATGCCAAAGGCATGGATTATCTCCTTAGGCATGGTCTCGATGCCAACGCCTATGGGGAAGTTTTCGTGGCTCCGCTCGGTCTGGGCGCCCCAGTACTTATCAGCAGGGACCTTTACCTCTCCCATGCTGTCGTGTTCTATTCTGTACTCCATTTTTCCTCCTTAAAACGCAGGATACATCTCGTCGATCTTCTTCTGACCGGCTTCCTTTATGTCCTTGTAGATGCTGCCGCCGTGGCTGTCCATGCCCACAACAAGAGGGCCGAACTCGGTGCATTCCAGATCCCAGAGGGCCTCGGGCATGCCCAGCTCAAACCAGGTCACGTCCACGATGCGGTCCACGCCTCCGGCCAGCTTGGCTGCGCAGCCGGGAGCAGCCTGAAGATACACATAGCCGTACTTTTCAGCACAGCGCAGGGTGTCCTCTGCCATGCCGCCCTTGCCAAGAATGGCCTTTACGCCTATCCTGCCTATCCAGTCTGCGTGGGGCTCCATTCTGATGGAGGTGGTGGGTCCTATAACGTTGAGCCTCCAGCTGCCGTCCTCGTTCTTAAGAGCCACAGGACCCGCGTGGAACACAGCGGCGCCCTGAAAATCCTTGGGCAGGGGCTCGCCCTTCTCCAGCAGCTCTCTGAGCTTTAAGTGGGCCATGTCTCTGGAGGTGAAAATATGACCGCTGATGTAGACCACATCGCCTACCTTGAGCTTTCTTGCATCCTCCTCACTGATGGGAGTTGTCAGTTTATATGTAGCCATTTTCTCTCCTCCTTACAGCAGTTTTTCTATGCGGCCGTCGTTCCAGAGGCGGATGCCCGCTCTTCTGGCCACCCAGCAGTGGAAGTTGATGGCCACAGGCGCGATGGCGGTGTGGGTGTGGGCTCTGTCCATCTTTACAGCCAGGCAGACAGTGTCTCCGCCGGTGCCTGCAGCGCCGATCTTGAGGCTGTTGATGGCATCCTTGAGTTCCTTCTCCAGCTCGTTCAGCTGGGGATCGGGGTTCTCGTCGTCCCAGCGGCGGGTGCTGATGGCCTTGCGGCTCATCTTTGCAGCGATATCCATCTGTCCGCCGATGCCAATGCCTATGCCAAAGGGAGGACAGGGCTTGCCGCCTGCGTTCAAAGCGGTCTCCAGGATGAAGCGCTTAAGGCCTACAAGGTCCTTGCCCAGCTTGGCCGGGGTCATGATCTGCATGGCATTGCCCAGCTCTGCTCCGCAGCCCTTGAAGGAGATTATGAAGTCCACATACTGCTGGCCGGGGTTATATTCGTATTCGATGTTGGGGACGCCGCGGCCGGTGTTATTCCCGGAGTTGACGCGGGTCAGGGGGTCAACGATGGAGGGTCTGAGATAGCCCTTCCTTGTAGCCTCGCCTACGGCCTCGGAGATGACCTCCTTCATGTAGGCAGGGAAGTTGTCGTCGCCGAAGCTCACCCATGTGGTGGGATAGCCCGGGGACTGGCAGACTGCCTTGTCAAGCCTCTTGGCGATCTCAAGATTCTCCAGCATGGAATCCTCCATGCTCTGTGCGGTAGGATTGGTCTCCCTTGCTCTGGCCTCCTCAAGAAGGCCCTTCACATCCTCGGAGATCTCGGTGACGGCACGTATCACAGCGTCATACACCGCCTGCCTTGCGATTTTTTCATCCATTTTTCTCACCTCTTGAATATATTAAAAATATAATAAACTGTCGTCGGTAAATCAGTCGTAGAGCCGGTTGATGTCCTCGAGCTCCTCCATGCGGAGTATCTTTTCGTAGAGCCTTTCGGCGTTCTCAGCTCCTATTACGGGCTCTGCCAGCATCATGTACTTGTTCTTCGCATCCTCCCAGCTGAAGGGATTGTTGAAGTCACCGAAGGGATAATCGGTGTACTCCTCTATGACCCTTCCGTCCTTCATGGTTATCACCAGCCTGTGACCCCAGCGGTTGGAATCCTTAAGATAGCGGTCCTCGATCTCCTGACTGAAGAAGACCTGAGTCCTGTCCATAAGGGCCCTTGTTGCCGTATCTGCCAGGCTCTCCTCGGAGAACACCCGAAGGCCCTTCTCGCCGTAGAGCATAGCTGCGCAGATGCAGTACTGTATGCTGAACTTGGCGGCGTAGGGATTGGCGGGGGTGCCGTTGTCCGCGGTGTTGATGGCGGTCCTGTAGGTGTAGTCCTCTATGCTTTCGATCTGGGCCGGGTCTATATCGTGCTTTTTCTTTATCTGTTCCACTGCATATATGGCCGAGTGGGTGTGACGGCAGCAGGCATAGGCCTTAAAGGAGTTCCCGTTGATCTCGAAATAGCTGCCCAGCTTATCAGTTACTCTGTCCAGATGGGGCTCAGCTGAAAGGGCATGCACGAAGCCCTTTTTGTTTTCGATTATGTCCTTAGCCCCTGTAAAGCCCTCCTTTGCCAGCTCGGCTGAGCGTATGCCGCAGACCGTGGCGTTGGCCACGTGTAGCAGCTTGCTGTTGGCTCCGCTGGAATTGAAGGCCCAAAGGCCCGAGGACTGTGTCCCGGCGCTTCCGAAGGCATCCTGAAGCTGCTCAGTGCCAAGGCCCAGGAGCTTTCCTGCAGCTGCAGCGGAGCTGAAGGAGCCCACCACGCCGGTGGTATGCCAATAGTAGTAGGCTGCGGGATTTATGGCTTCGCCAAGCCTTGCAGCTGCATCGTAGCCAAGGACTATGGCAAGCAGCACCTCTTTTCCGGATGCGCCCTGCTCCTCCCCTATGGCCATGGCAGCCGGGATGGTGATGGCTCCGGGGTGGACTATGGAAGCGTTGTGAAGATCGTCAAAGTCCTGAGCGTGGACGAAGGCTGCGTTTATGGCTGCTGCGTTCATGTAGTCCCAGCTCTCCTCGCCCTTCTTCCAGAGCCTGCTCTTTCCGGGAAGAGAGTGACGCTCAAAAACCGCCGCCAGCTTTTTCGATGCCGCCTCCTCAGAGCCCGCGATGGCTGCCCCGAAGGCATCGAGCACCGCCATTTTGGCATTATCTATGGTCTTTTCGTCCAGATCCTCCCATTTTGTATCGAATACGAACTGCGCTAAAGCCTTTGTTTCCAAAAGATCACCTCCGGAATAATTACAGATTTCAATCTTTAGTATTATATCAAAAAACACCCTTGCGTAAAAGGGTGTTTAGTCAACTAAAGTGTTTTTTTATACAGGTCAGTCAACCTTCAGCATCCGGTAGCCTATGCCATAGTTTTCATGTTCTCTGACCTCCCTTCGGGAAGAAGCTGCAGACTGCAGGTCTTCTGATACCATAATAGGACATTGGCTGCAAAGATGGCGTTAAGGGAACCTCAGGAGACATTAAGACCGCATAAAGAGCATGACAAGTGGG
>JAEEPD010000135.1 GCA_016284575.1 Bacillota bacterium
CTTCCTCGCTGTGGCTCATGTCGTCCTTCTGAAGGCCCTCGGTCACCTCGAAGAAGAGCTGCTCCAGCGTCCTGCCGTCCGCATCCAGCTCTGGCTTTGTGATATTTGACATGATGCGTCCGGACTGCATGATTATAGTCCTGTCCCAGAGCATGTCCACGCTGTCGATGATGTGGGTGCTGACCAGCAGGCAGCGGCCCTCGCTTCTCATCTCCTCGATCACGCCCTTAAGCTCCTTGATGGCGTGGGGGTCCAGGCCTATCATGGGCTCGTCCAGCAGCAGATACCGGGGCTGGGGAAGGAGCCCCAGGCAGATATTCAGCTTCTGCTTCATACCCTTGGACAGCTCATCTCCGAACTTTTTTCTTTTGTCCGACAGCTCAAAGCGGTCCAGCAGCTGATCGATGCGGGGCTTGTAATCGCTGAGCTTATAAGCTCTTGCAAGAAACTCCATGTGCTCGGAGACCGTCAGATTCGGGTACAGGGAGGGCATCTCCGGAATGTAGCCCAGCAGCCTTCTGGCGTCGCTGGTCTTGTTGGGAAAGCCCTCGACCATGATGTCCCCATCATACTTGAGGAAGCCGATCACGGATTTCATGATGGTGCTCTTTCCTGCGCCGTTGGGGCCAAGAAGCACCGTGACGCTGCCGGGATCCAGGGTGAAGCTCACATCGTCAGCCGCCAGATTCTTGCCGTAGCGCTTTGTTACGTGACTTACAGTTAGCATTTTGATTCCTTTTTATTTCTTGCCCAGCAGTCTGAACATGTTTTTCTTGTAATCCTCAACGCCGGGCTGGTTGAAGGGATTGACTTTCTGCATGTAGCAGGAGATGCCGCAGGCGATCTCATAGAACAGGACCATTTCGCCAAAGGTGGCCTCGTCCGGTCTTTCGAGAACGATCTCCATTACAGGCACGCCGCCTGCGATGTGGGCTTCCATGGTGCCCTTCTGGGCTGCCAGAAGCACCTGGTTCATGTCCTTGCCTGCCACATAATTGAGGCCGTCCTCATTGGCCTCGGTGGCCTTTACCTCCAGCTTAGCGGCGGGCTCTTCGAAGCGCACCATGCTCTCCTGGATGATGGGCTCGCCGTCCTGGATGAACTGGCCCAGAGAGTGAAGGTCTGCGGTTATCTGGCAGCTGGCGGGGAAGATGCCCTTCCTGCCCTTGCCCTCGCTTTCGCCGTAGAGCTGCTTCCACCATTCGGCCATGAAGCGCATGGATTCGCCGGGATAGGACTGGATCTCCACGGTCTTGCCCCTGCGGTAGCCGGTCTCGCGGACCGCAGCGTAGAGCAGTGCGGGGTTGTCGGAGCTTTCCCTGCTGTATTCAGCCTGAGCCTTTGCAGCCGCATCCATTACCTTGTCGATGTCGATGCCTGCTGCAGCCATGGGAAGAAGTCCCACGGGGGTGAGCACACTGTAGCGGCCGCCGATATCATCGGGCACCACGAAGGTCCTGTAGCCAACCTCGTCTGCCAGGCCCTTGAGAACGCCCTTTGCCTTGTCGGTGGTGGCGATTATGCGCTGTTTGCACTCCTCTGCGCTGTAGCGGCTGTACATGTATTCGCGGATGATGCGGAAGCCCAGAGCCGGCTCCAGAGTGGTGCCGGATTTGGAGATGACATTCACGTAGACGCTCTTGTCCTCGCAGAGGCGAAGCACCTGATAGATATCAAAGGCATCAAGGCCGTTTCCAAGGAAGTAGACCTGGGGATTTCCGGGCTCCTGATTGTGGCGGGAGCTCTTGAGCATCTCGATGGCAGCCCTTGCTCCCAGGTAGGAGCCTCCGATGCCTATCACTATCAGGACCTGAGCCTTTTCTCTTATCTCGGCAGCAACTTCCTTTACAGCCTTGTACTCCTCTGTCTTCGGGTAGTCTCCCGGGAGCTCCATCCAGCCTGTAAATTCGGCGCCCTCGCCGCTTTTGGACTTGAGGGTCTTAAGAGCCTCTATAGCTTCTGTCAATGTGCTGATGTCAGGTCTTCCTGCGCCTTCACAGTTAAACTTTATCATTTTTTCCTCCTTTAAAAACGGGCTGTCTGAGCAAAATAAGCCCGTGTATTTCCTCTATTTCTGCGTGATCTGATTCATGATCAGGCCAGGGCTGCGATGGCAGCTCCGGTGATGCCTGCCTGCTCCACCTGCATAATGCGGCAGTCGATGCCAAGCTCTTTGCTGATGTATTTATCGATCAGCGAATCTATCTTCTCCTTATAGCCGGGAGCGTGGTCGTAGGTGCCGCCCTCTATGCAGACCCAGACGCTGCCGCCCTTTTCCTTTGCGGAAGCCGCCGCAGGAGACATGGCCACCACGCCTCTGAGCATGGAGACGATGAATATGGCCGCTCTGCCGTAGATTATGCTGTAGATGGCATCCCGGACCGCCTGCTCATCAGAGCTTCCGTCCGCAGTCACGCCCTCCTTAAGGGCCTCCTCGGCGCACATATCCACCAGCATGGCCAGATACTTTCCGCCCACCTGCTTGCCTGTCAGGTGCTCTCCGGGGTTATCGCTCTCCTCGTCCAGCCGGATGTCGAAGCTGCCCCTTTCAAAGGCCCTGAAAAGCTCCCACTCGATGTTGATTATCTCGCCGTTCCATACGCAGCAGCAGTTGGAGCCTGTGCCCGCGATCACTGCAGCCGCAAGGCTTTCCGGATCCTTAAGCTGCGCAGCTGCAGAAAGAAATACCGCCGTGGTGTCGTTGATTATAGTATAGCGGCGGGGCTTCAGGCCTCTGGAAACCAGGACCTTGTTGATCTCCTCGCCCAGAACCAGGCCCGTGGCATCGGGGACCGAAAGGCCCTTGGAAAGGCTGACGATCTTCGCGTCTCCCCCGGGCAGTATCTCCGCCTGATAGGAGAACACAAAGCCCACGTCCTCTATGTCGTAAGCCGCTATCCGGTCCGCCAGCCAGCCGAAGAAATAGTCCTTCTCCAGCCTGCCGCTCTGGATCTTCTCCTGGGTGAAGGAATCGATGACCGCTCTGCTGTTTTCATCGAAGCGCATACGCGCCAGGCGTATGTTGGTGCCGCCGAAGTCCACCGCGAGAAGCTCCTTCGTGTCCCTTGGGATGCCCGGGACACCCAGCCTCGATCTTAAGGGCTGCAGCATGGAGGCCCGCCCCGTAAGAGCCGCTGTGAGGTCCTCGGAGAACAGCTCCCCAAAATGCGGGATTATGCTTTCCTCAGCATACATCCCTCTGCTTTTCATAAATTGTACTATGTCCATAATTTCAACCCTTTCCGTTGATATTACAGGGATTTCCTAAAGAATCATTTTATCGTATAGCAGAGCTCTTATCAACAAAAGACCGATATTTTCTTCACAAAAAGAGGGCTCCGGAAGCATTCCGAAGCCCTCTGCATTTTTACCAGATATCAGGTATTAAGCCCTACTCTATGGTGATCAGCTCGTACTCTCTGGTGCCAAGTCCCAGTTCTGCCGCAGCTTCAACGGTGTGGATGCCGTGGCGGGTCTCAATTCGTTCGATAAGGGCAGCCTTGCCCGGATCCTCTGACTTGTAGACCAGGTCCACGCAGGCCTGATCGATGGCTACGGGGTCAAGAGATGCCAGGATTCCCACATCAGCCATGCAGGGATCCTCAGCCTTGGACACGCAGTCGCAGTCCACGGAAAGGTTCTTCATGACATTGATGAAGGCGCTGTTGCCCTTGAAATAGCGGGTTACAGCGGTTGCGGCATCTGCCATGGATTCCAGGAAGCCGTCCTGCTCAGCCAGATTGCTCCAGAGGATCTTCTGATCGTCTGTGAAGCCGGCGGAATGGATGATGGACTTGCCCGCGGAGCTGGCGCAGCCAATGGAAAGCTGCTTCAGCGCTCCGCCAAAGCCACCCATGGGATGGCCCTTGAAGTGGGAGAATACCAGCAGGGAATCGTAGTTGGCGATGTTCTTGCCAAGCAGATCCTTCTTGATGCGCTTGCCGTAGGGGATCTCGATCTCAAGATCCGGGCCCTCCGCATCCATCAGGTCGAAGGTGAAATACCTTTCCCAGCCATGCTTTTTTATGAGCTCGATGTGCTTGTAGGTGTAGTTTCTGGCGCCCTCATAAGCGGTGTTGCACTCAACAACGGTGCCATTGACATGCTCGACCAGAGGCTTTACCCACTCAGGGCCCAGATAGTTCTGGTTGCCGTCCTCGCCGGAATGCAGCTTAACAGCCACCTTGCCAGGAAGTTCCTTTCCCAGCGCGTCGAAGATCTTTACGATGTTTTCCGGCGTGATTTCCTTGATAAAATAAACCTTTGCTTTTTCCATAGAAATCCTCCTTCAGAAAGATTTGCGAAAGCATTCTATGCTATCGTTCGGTGACGTTTTTACCTGTAATGTGCTCAGGGACCAGAGCGAACAGCAGCGTGCCGGGGCCGGAATGCTCCAGCTCGTAGGCTATATAGTCCTCGTCCTTTGTGAATTTATAGCTGAGCTTTCTTGAGATCTCGTAGGTTGTCTCCCTGTCCTCTATGAATTCTATGCGGCCGAAGACCACCACGCTCTTAAAGCGCAGGTACCACTCGCCCTCCTCCTGATGTCCGGCGAAGACGCAGAAGCTTGCCTTGTCGCAGGCCTTCATGGCATCGATCTTGTGGCCCTTCTTTCCTCCGTGGAAATAGAGCTTTCCGTCCTCCTCGTTGTAGAAGTGATTGATAGGCATGCCGTAGGGGTAGCCATCGTCTCCGAGAACGGACAGGACGCCCCTCTTTTCGCTTTTAAGAAGCTCAATGCACTCCTCTGCAGGCATCACCTGCTTTACCCTTGCAACTTCTCTGAACATAATTTTTCTCCTGTGCTACTTTGTAAGAATGTCAACATAGAAATCCCAGAAGGCATCCGCGTCTATGTCCAGGACGATCTGAGCCTTCTTCAGGCCCACGGGCATGCCCTTTCCGGTCTCCATGTCGTTGTGCTGATGCTGTCCCCAGCTTACCACGCGGCCGGAATTGAGGCCCTTGCGGTCGTCGACGGTTATGTAGCGGGTCTCCACGCGGGTGGCCAGCTCCGGCTTCATGAAGATGGCGGGAACCACCACGTCCCATACGTAATTTGCGCCCTCGTCGTTGAAGGTGCGCTCAGCGGTGAGCATGAACTCGGACACCTTGTTGCCCCTCTTTTCTGCCAGTCTGTCATAGATCTTCTGAGTCAGAATTATCTTGTGGGCAAGGTCGTCGGGCACCACGATCTGGCTCTTCCAGTTGGCAGCCAGGCACTTTTTGATGGCGATGGTGTCGTAGAACCAATTGATCTCAGCCGCAGGGGTGGCATTTCCGGGGATATCGATATCGCCGCCCATGTAGATGATGCCTGCTGCGTCATCTGCGATGGTGGGATCCTTCTGCAGAGCCTTGTAGACGTTGATCGCAGCGCCAACGGCCATGATGGTGACCTCTCCGGGATACTTGTGGACCTGCTCGATCATGAAATCCCATGCGGGCTGCTCCTGGGCGCGGGTCTGGGGATAGCCGTAAAGCGGCTCCTTGGTCAGGTGCAGATAATCCTTTGAGCGCTTGGAAAGATCGAAGTAATCGTTGGTCTCGAAATCCCAGTAGGCGCCGCAGTAGTAGGGAGTGCCGAATTCCTTCTCCTCCTCCCTCATGTCGCGGAAGCCGTCGGTGGGCTCGTCGCTGCCCATGTAGACCTTGATGTCGGGGCGGCCAATCATCTCCAGCTGCCTCAGCGCGGAGGTGGTGCCTTCAGGTAC
>JAEEPD010000136.1 GCA_016284575.1 Bacillota bacterium
TTCCAGGACCGAGCTTACCGTAAAGGCGGAGGCTTGCCTTAAGGATGCGCCTGCCGGCGAGCGCTACCAGTTCTTCAGAAACGGCTACTACATTGCGGATACCGTGCTCAGCAAGCCCGGTGCTCCCGTGTTCAACCAGATCGTCGGACTCAAGAGCTCCTGGAAGCCCGAAAACAAGTAGGACCGGCGAATATATCGACTATCGCCAATAAACGATAAAAGTATATAAATACTGATGTTCAAGAACATTCTGCTGACAATAGCATACGATGGCAGCGGCTTTTCAGGCTGGCAGCGGCAGCCAAACGCGAGGACGGTCTGCGGGGAGCTTGAGGCACTGCTTTCGGATATCTGCGGCGCACTGGTGCAGCTTAACGGCTGCTCCAGGACCGATGCAGGCGTTCACGCGAAGGGCCAGCGGGCGAGCTTCATATCAGATTGCCCCGTCCCGGCGGAGCGGCTTGCAAGGGTCATGAACGACAGACTGGCCAAGGACCGCCTGGAGGGCGTGGGCGAGATCCGCATACTGGAAGCAAAGGAGATGCCAGAAGACTTTCACGCAAGGTTTGACAGCAGGGGCAAAAGATACGTCTATAGGATAAGGGCAGGCTGGGGCGAGGCCGGCAGCGGACCGGACGTTTTCAGCAGGAACTACTGCTATCAGGTTAGGGAAAAGCTGGACGCAGAAGCCATGAAAAAGGCCGCTTCGTACATTATCGGCACTCATGATTTCAAATGCTTTGAGGCCGCGGGAAGCACCCCAAGAGAAAGCACTGTAAGGACCAGCTACAGCCTGGAAATAGACTGCAGTCCGGCTCAGAACAGCGGCCCTGCCACAGGCGCCGCGCTGCAGGACATCACTGTAAGGATCGAGGGAGACGGCTTCCTCTACAACATGGTCCGCATCATCACCGGAACCCTGGTGGAGGTGGGGCAGCGGAAACGCAGTCCTGAGAGCATCAAGGATACTATAGCCTCGCTGGACAGGAGCAGAGCCGGTCACACAGCTCCGCCCCAGGGGCTGTACTTAGACGAGATATTTTACCAGTAAAGGAATGCGCAAGAGCCTTCCTAAGGGCAGCAGCGCGCATCTGAAAAACAGTTAACATCAGCAGGAGGCAGACATGGAAAAAGCAAGACCCAACTGGGATCAGTATTTTATGGAATTCGCTGAACTGGCCCGCACCCGTACCACCTGCATCAGGAGGGGCGTAGGCGCAGCCATCGTCAAGGACAACAGGGTAATCGCCACGGGCTACAACGGCGTTCCCAAGGGCCTCCGCCACTGCTCCGAGGTGGGATGCCTCCGCCAGCAGCTGAATGTTCCCTCAGGCAAGATGCACGAGCTCTGCCGGGGTCTACACGCCGAGCAGAACGCCATAATACAGGCCGCATGCATGGGAAGCAGCATCGAAGGCGGCACAATCTATGTAACCACACAGCCCTGCATCATCTGCACCAAGATGATAATCAACGCAGGCATAAAAAGAGTCGTCATCAAGGAGCCCTATCCCGACGAGCTGGCCATGTCCATGGCCACGGAAGCCGGTCTGGTGATAGACGTTCTGAACGAGGACGGCAGCATTCAGCACGATATTTACGGAGCGGAGAAAGCCGCCGGGAAATAAGCTATGAGTCAGTATCTGCTGGTGTTCGCCCTGGCTTTCATCGTAACGGCCATAGCGACGCCCGTCTCCATCAAAATTGCGCCTAAGATCGGTGCCATGGACGTGCCCAAGGACGACAGACGCATGCATAAGAAGCCCATGCCGGTGCTTGGCGGTCCCGCCATCTACCTGGGGATACTGGTGTCCGCGTTTTTTCTGATAAGAGAGGACTCGGTATACCACGAGCAGTTCCTGGGTATCTTCATCGCGGGCACGCTGATGCTTATCGTGGGCATAGTGGACGACATAAGAGACAGAGGGCTTCCCGCCAAGGTGAAGCTGCTCGGTCAGCTTGTGTGCGCCTTTATACTTTGGCACTACAGCCTCCGCTTTTCAGGCATGGCCAATTTCTTCAGCTCGGATCCGGAGGCCTACATCGTGTTCCCCGGCTGGCTGTCCCTTATAATAACCATGCTCTGGATAGTGGCCATAACAAACACCATCAACCTGATCGACGGCCTGGACGGCCTGGCGGCTGGGGTGGTCTTCATTGCCTGCCTTTCCATAGCCTACGTCTGCACCATACACGGCCGCAGCGAGACCAAATACATGATCGTGGCCATGGCGGGAGCCTGCCTGGGCTTTCTGATCTACAATTTCAACCCCGCGAAGATATTCATGGGTGACAGCGGCGCCCTGCTTTTAGGCCTGCTGCTGGCTTCGGTGTCCATGGTGGGAGATACCCCCACCAAGAGCGTCACTCTGTTCTCCACCATACTGCCCATGATAATCCTGGCCCTGCCCATATTCGACACCGTATTTGCCATGATACGCCGCATCCTCAGCCACAGGAGCTTTATGGAGGCGGACAAGGGGCATCTGCACCACCGCATAATCGCCATGGGCTTCGGTCAGAGGCGCACGGTGCTGGTGATCTACTGCATCTGCGCCATCCTGGGCATCGCAGGCGTGCTCTGGACCCTGCAGCTTAAGCTGGAGGCTCTGGCCCTGATATTCATAGCAGGGACTCTGATGTTCATCTTCCTGGGCACCCGCATTGATATCAACGACCAGATCGCAGCCAGGGAAGAGGCTGCCCACGTGAACGAGCCCAGGGGACGTATAGAACCCGTAAGAGAGAAAGTTGAGGAGATCGATGTCAGCTAAGAAGATCAAGGTCATGTCGGTCTTCGGCACAAGGCCGGAGGCCATAAAGATGGCGCCCCTTGTGAAGGCCCTGCAGGAGGATCCGGACATAGAATCCCTCCTCTGCGTAAGCGCTCAGCACAGATCCATGCTGGACCAGGTGCTGGAGCTTTTTGAACTCACACCGGACTACGATCTCAATATCATGAAGCCCAACCAGACCCTGTCCATGATCACGGCCAACGTGCTGACGGGGCTGGAGCCCATACTGGCAAAGGAAAAGCCGGACATGGTGCTGGTTCACGGAGACACCTCCACCACCTTCGTCACAGCCCTGGCCTGCTTCTACCAGCAGATCCCCGTGGGCCATGTGGAGGCTGGCCTTAGGACCTGGAATAAGTATTCCCCCTTCCCGGAGGAGATGAACCGGGTGCTGGTGGGCCGCATAGCGGAGCTTCACTTTGCCCCCACTGAAAAGAACTGTCAGAACCTGCTGGACGAAGGCGTCCCCGAAGATCACATATCCGTAACCGGAAACACCGTTATCGACGCCCTGCTTCAGGTGGCAGGAAAGCCCTACGAGTTCGAGGATGAGACCCTGAAAGGCCTCGATTTTGAAGGCAAAAGGGTAATAACCGTCACCTGCCACAGGCGGGAGAATCTGGGTGAATACATGGCCCATATCTTCAGCGCCATCGCGGACATCGCAAGGGAGTTCGGGGATGTGGAGGTGGTGTATCCCGTCCACCTGAATCCAAAGGTCAGAGAGGAGGCAGCTCAGTATCTTGGCGGCCTGTCCAATGTGCACCTGATAGAACCCCTTACCTACCAGCCCTTCGTTAATCTGCAGGCCAGGTCTTACTTTATAGTCACCGATTCCGGTGGCATGCAGGAGGAGGCCCCGGCCCTTGGCAAGCCCGTACTGGTTGTGCGCAAGGAGACTGAGCGTCCCGAGGCCATAGCTGCAGGCACCGCAAAGCTGGCAGGCGTTGAAAGGGACACCATCTACGCCATGATGAAGGAGCTGCTGACGGATAAAAGCGCCTACGATGCCATGGCTCACGCGGTCAATCCCTACGGCGACGGCAAGGCCTGCGGCAGAATTATTGAATCGATTAAAAAATATCTATAGCAGGAAATCTTTCTATTATAAAACAATATATAATTAATTAAATGAACCGTTGCCCTCTATCCGCTATTATGATAGAATTTCGAAAATGAAAAAATACCAGGATCTTTTAAAAGGCGCCGCATATGTTACCCAGTTCGGCTTCACCATAGTGTGTCCGCCCATAGTCATGGCAATGCTTGGCCTGTGGCTCCAGAAAAGATTCGGCCTGGGCAGCTGGGTCATCATGGTTTTCATACTGATAGGCCTCATAACCGCCGCATCCTCTGCCTGGAGCTTCTTCAGGACCCTGGACAGGCAGGAAGCGAAAAAAGAGGCAGTTTACAAGGAAAAGACCAACTACAACAAACATGGATAAGCAGACCGTAAAGGACATTGGAAATATCATGATAGGCGTGGCAGCTTGCGACGCCGTCATGGCTTTGGTCTTTATGGCTCTTGGAAAGCTCACTCCCGGTGTCTTTTACGGCATTATCCTTACCCTTATCGTCACCTTCATAACCTATCTTCATCTGGCCAGGTCCATATATAAGGCCACAGCCATGGAAGAAGGAGGACAGGCCTATCTTCAGCGAAGCTACACCGTAAGGCTGCTCCTTCAGGCGGCCTGCGCGGTGATCGCCGCAAAGGTGCCCTTCATCGACGTTTACGCAGGAATAATACCGCTGTTCTTCCCAAGGATAGCGCTCTACATAATGGGTTTTCTGGAAAACAGAAAGCAGAAGAAAGGAGAATAACAGCATATGAGTGTGGATATTCATGGTGCGCGTATTCTTTATACCATACCCATACTCGGCGGCATCAATATCACCTCCACCCTGGTCATAACCTGGTGCGTGATGGCGGTGCTCACAGGCCTCTCCATCTGGCTCACCCGGGATCTTAAGGTCCGGGGCGTGAGCAAGAAGCAGGCCGTGGCCGAATGGCTGGTGCAGTTTGCTGACAGCTTCGTGGAACAGAACATGGGAAAGAAGTGGGTGAAAAGCTTCGCGCCCTTCATCGCAGCCATCTTTGCCCTGTCTCTTGGCTCCAGCCTCACATCCCTGATAGGCTGCTTCCCGCCCACCGCGGACCTGGTCACCGAGCTGGCCTGGGCCATAGTAGTCTTCGTGATCATCACCTACAACAACATCAAATCCAACGGTCTTCTGGGCTACCTCAAGAGCTTCTGCTCCCCCATCTTCCTGATGGCGCCCTTCAACGTGCTGGGAGAGGTCTTCAAGCCCGTGTCCATGACCTTCCGTCACTTCGGAAATATCGTATCGGGCACCGTCATCTCCGCTCTGGTATATGCGGGTCTCACCGCCGCCAATGTGGCGCTGTTCAGCCTCATCCCCGGAGCTGTGGGCAAAGTCCTCGGAGCCATACCCTTCCTGACCGTGGGTATACCCGCCGCCCTGTCCCTTTACTTCGACTGGTTCGGCTCAGTAATACAGGCCTTTATCTTCTGCGTCCTGACAATGGTATTCATCTCCCAGGCCGCAGGTGAAGAAGAATAGATTTTTATTATTTAACGTTTGATAAACGGAGGAATCATCAACATGGAAAGAGCATTAGTACTTATGGGATGCGCTATCGGTGCAGGACTTGCACTTATCGCAGGTATCGGCCCCGGAATCGGTGAAGGCTACGCCGCAGGCAAGGCCCTGGAATCCATCGCCCGTCAGCCCGAACTCACCGGCACCATCAGAAGCAACATGTTCGTAGGTATCGCACTTGCAGAAACCACCGGTATCTACGGTTTCGTAACCGGCCTTCTGCTGATCTTCGTAGCTCCCGGAATGTTCCTGGGCATGCTCTAATTGCCGGCGCGAAAAAAGATTGAAGGAGAGATCAAATGCTTTATCAACAATTGGTGAGCTTTGATAAATGGACATTTATAGCGCAGATCCTGAACCTGTTTATTCAGATCTGGCTTTTCAAGCGCTTTCTTTTCCAGCCTGTGAAGAAGATCATCGCAAAGCGTCAGGAGGAGCTGAACAAGGTCTACAGCGACGCTGAGGCCGCAAGAGAGGGCGCAGAGAACGCCAGACTCGACTACGAGGAGCAGCTCAAGAACGCCAAGCAGGACGCGGAGGCTCTCAGCGAGAGGACCCTGGCATCCGCAAGACTCAGCGCTGGCGAGATCATCCAGAACGCCCAGTCCCAGGCCCAGTCCATGAAGGAAAAGGCCGCAAAGGAGATCGAGGCGGACCGCAAGAAGGTCATGGACCAGGCCCGCGGCGAGATCTCAGATATGGCTGTAGGCATCGCTGAAAAGCTGGTAAGAAAAGAGCTGAAGACCGAAGGTCAGGATGCGCTCATAGATCAGTTTATTAACGAATTCGAGGCCGAGTAATGAAGGGGAAAGCGGAAGTTTACGGCAGCAGCCTTTACGACCTGGCTGCCGAAGAGGGCCTGACTGATGCCATAATGGCGGATATGGAAGCCGTCCTTGGCGTCTGCAGGGAAAACCCCGAGTACGGTAAGCTGCTTTCTTCCCCCGCCCTGCCCAAGGAGGAGCGCAAGGCTCTTATCAGGGAGGCCTGGGAAGGCAAGCTCCAGCCCTACACACTGAACTTTATGCAGCTTCTTGTGGACGAGGACATAGCGTCCGAATTTACCGTCTGCGAGAATGCCTTCAGGGCCCTGTTCAACAAGGAAAAGGGCATCCTTGAGGTGCGCGCAGTGTCCGCCGTTCCCATCAGCGAGGAGCAGAGGGAAAGGCTGGAGGCGGTCATCGCAAAGAAGACAGGCAAGACCATAGCCCTGCGCTGCCACGTGGACCCGTCCCTCATAGGCGGCATGCGCCTGGAGATGGACGGAAAGTCCTACGAGGGCTCCATTTCCCACTACCTCGAAGAGTTAAGGGGATTACTCAAGGCTTAAGCAAACATCAACATATAATAACCGAAAGCTGGTACAACTATGGAAATTAGACCGGAAGATATTTCGAAAATAATCCGATCTCAGATCAAACACTACGAAACCAAGATAAACCAGGCCGAAACAGGTATGGTCATCATGATAGGCGACGGCATTGCCAGAGTCTCGGGTCTTGACGCCTGCATGGCAGGCGAGCTGGTGGAATTCCCCGGCGGCGTGTACGGCATGGCTCAGAACCTGGAGGAGAACACCGTCTCCGTGGTAATGCTGGGCGATGACCAGGGCATTCGCGAGGGTGACACAGTAAAGCGCACCGGACGCGTCGTTTCCGTGCCCGTGGGCAATGCGCTCATCGGAAGAGTCGTCAACGCTCTTGGCCAGCCCATAGACGGCAAGGGCGACATCGATGCAGAGACCTACAGACCCATCGAATCCCCCGCTCCCGGAATCCTGGAGCGTCAGAGCGTATTCGAACCCCTGCAGACCGGTATCAAGGCCATAGAC
>JAEEPD010000137.1 GCA_016284575.1 Bacillota bacterium
TGCCCTTCCTGGCAGCGGCTCTGTTCTCTGAAAAGCTCACCGGCCTTTACCGCCGTCACCCGGGGCTTCTTAAGAACAGCACCCGCGTAGGGGGCATACTTCTTATCCTCATGGGCCTGATGATGTACACAGGTACCATGAATTCCGTGACCGGTTATCTGTCGGGCCTTGGAGGCGGGCAGCAAACGGTGCAGGACCAGCCCGCGGACAGCCAGAGCGGGACTGAGACGGCCCAAAGCGGCCAGACTGAGGAGCAGTCCGGCATCCCTGATGATGCCGTCCCCGCAGTGCAGTTCGAGCTGGTGGACCAGTACGGCAAGACTCACACCCTGGACGACTACAAGGGCAAGATCATTTTCCTGAACTTCTGGGCAACCTGGTGTCCCCCCTGCAGGCAGGAAATGCCCCATATACAGAAGCTTTACGAGGAGTTTTCCGCAGATCCTGACTGCGACGTGCAGATACTGGCGGTGGCTGGGCCCGGGCAGGGCAGCGAGAAGGATATAAGCGGAGTCACCGAGTTCCTGAAGGAAAACGGATACAGCTTCCCTGTGCTGATGGATGAACAGTACGGGCTCTTCAGCGCTTACGGCATCTCCGCCATCCCCACCACCTTTATGATAGACAAGGCCGGCTATATCTACGGCTATGCTTCCGGTGCCCTGTCAGAGGAGATAATGCGCAGCATCATAGATCAGACCCGGGAAGGCGGCTTTGACATCGAATAGCCAGCCCGCATCCATAAATGCTATTATTCTTTTGTTCTGCAACAGCTGGACGGATAAACCGTCCGGCTGTTATAATATAAGCAATCGTTATTGAATCTCTGTATCAAAGCGAATTTCGCTCTGAGTAAGCGAAAACTGATCAAATAAAAGGAGACGGTCATGAAAAAGATTTCAAGATTATTGTCCTTAATTCTTATCTGCTGTCTTGCTCTGGGACAGCCTTTAGGCGCACGGCCTGTCTACGCGGATGATGCAGCGGGATCCCAGAATGCGGCGGGCAGCGTCCCTGGTGAGAACCAGGATCCAACCACAGTCAATGGAAATGGTGCTGCCGTTGACCCAACCACCGGTAATGATAATGGCGCGGTTTCCGATCCCACCACAGGCAATGGCAATGATGCTGGCGCAGACATAACCACAGGCAATGATAATGGCGCTTCCGATCCGGCCACCGGCAGCGAAAACCCCGGAAAGACCAATGGACCTGCAAGCACGGAGATCCCTGAAAGACCTGCATCCATCAGGTATGCGGAGTACGAGGTAGAAGGCCGGGGCGCCAGCGCCGAGGCCAAGAAGGTCTACTACAGCTGGTATTCCAGATCTGAGATGCCCATCTACAGCATGGGTCTCTACAGCGTGCTTCAGAACGCCACTGCTAACGGCACTTCCTTAAGCGGCTCTCCCTCCGCAGCCGAGGACCTGGCAGATCCCTACAGCTTCAGGCTGCCCCTTATGGATGACGTCCTGTACGGTGATTACGAGGTCGAGGAGCTGATTCAGGAGGCGGAGGTCAAGCCTCTTCTGTGGCTTTCCGACGGCTACAGGATGGCGGAAGCCTCCTTCAAGGAGCCTGAGTTTTACACTGTCAGCGCCTCTGCCGGAGACCATTCCATAGACTACGGTGCCCTCAAGCCCGGGGACGTGGTAAGGACCACAGCCTACAACGGCATTTTCGTCACCAGCCTGAAAAAGAGCGGCAATCCCGACTATGATGCTCAGGCTGAGGAGATAAAGAAAAATATATTCGCAGTGTTCGAGGCTTTTGAGCTGGACCATCCCGAGGTGTTCTGGCTTACCGGAGCCAGCAAGGTGAGGGTGGCAACCGTCACCAAGGGCGGCAGCTCCACATCCTTCTTCTTCCTGGTGCTTGCGGATACCAAGGGCTTTTCCATGCTCCAGAGCGATTACGCCTCCTCCGGAGCGCTTACGGCAGCCATAAACAGGCGCGATGCAGCGGCAAATACCATACTTAATGCCGTATCTCTGGACTGGGATGCCAGGCAGAAGGTGAGGACGCTCAACGCTCAGCTGACCCAGAAGAACGAATACAACCGTTCCTCGGATCTGAGCAGCATAGGCTACAAGCCCCACAGAGCCCTCAGCGCTCTTGTGGGCGATACCGGCTTCAGCGGTCCCGTCTGCGACGGATACTCAAGAGCCTTCAAGCTGCTCTGCGACCGCCTCGGCATACCATGCATCCTGGTTGGCGGCTATGCTTCTTCAAAGCCGGAGGCTGCTCCCCAGTATCACATGTGGAACCAGATCCAGCTGGAGGATGGCAAGTGGTACGGCGTTGACATCACCTGGGACGACCCCGTGGTGAGCGGCTCGCCGGCTCCTGTCAGCGGCTATGAAAACGAAAACTATCTTTTCGCCAGAAGAAATACGGTCATCAACGGCCTTGAATTCGGCCAGTCACACCAGTCCTTCGGCGGAATGATGGAGCCTGTACCTCCCTTCAACGATGTGTATCTGGACGACTATTTCGGCGGCGCAGTGGCCTGGGCCTTTAATCATACGCCTCAGATAACCGACGGCGTTAGCAAGAACAGATTCGCTCCGGCAAATACCGTAACCAGAGGCCAGGCGGTGACCTTCCTGTGGCGGGCCATGGGCTGTCCTGTTCCCACTATCAGCGAGAATCCCTTTGAAGATGTACCGGAGAGCGCCTACTATTACAAGCCGGTGCTCTGGGCCTACGAAAATGGCATAACTGACGGCACCAGCAAGGGGAAATATACTCCGGACAGTCCGGTCAAGCGCGGCCAGATGATAACCTTCCTCTGGCGCACCATGGGCGAACCGGAGAAGACCGGTCTTGGCGCCTGGTACGAGGACGCGGAAAAATGGGCCAATGGCAAGGATCTGCTTTCCGGCACCGAGGCCGAATACAAGACGACGGATGAGTGTCCCAGAGCGGATGTGGTCTACTACCTCTGGAAGGTCCTGGACCTGGGACTGTAGCATATACAGACCCTTCGGCTATCAATGATCGTAAATAATACAGCTGCACCCGGGGAATACCCCGGGTGCTTTGTTTACATCGCACATCTGGAATAGTATAATTGACCTGAAATGAACTATATTCAAAGCTGAAAAGGAGACCCTTCACATGAAAAAAATAATCGTCAGCATGAACCTCAGCCCGGAGCAGCAGGAGAATATCAGAGCCCTTACGGAGGGCTGCAGCCAGAGCTGCCAGCTGGTCTTCGGAAACGGAACCACCCTGACCGCAGAAGATGTCAGGGATGCGGATGCCCTTATCGGAGGCCTTCCTGCGGAGCTTCTCAATGCCATCGAGCATTTTGAGTGGCATCAGATCACCTCTGCCGGAGCCGATGCTGATGTCAGAAAGTATGACTACAGCAATACCGTCATGACGAATGCCGGCGGGGCTTACGACCTCAGCGTTTCGGAGCACATGGTGGCTCAGACCATGGCTATGGCCAGGGGCATAGGAGCTTATGTGCTTCAGCAGTCTGCTCACTGCTGGGACCGCAATCAGAGGGTGATCTCCATGGAGGAGAGCCGTATAATGGTGCTGGGCGCAGGAAAGATCGGAAGCCGCTATGCGGGCAAGATCAAGGCGCTGGGAGGCTATACCATAGGCGTGAAGCGCACTGCTCCTGCTGAGGGCGAGAGCTTCCCCGAGTACGACGAGATGCATTCCGTGGACGAGCTTGACGCGCTGCTGCCAACGGTGGATGTGGTGGCCATGGTGCTGCCCGGCGGCGATGCCACGACCCATATCATGGACGAACGCAGGCTTCGCCTGATGAAAAAGGGAGCCTTCATACTCAATGTTGGCCGCGGGACCGCCATAGACCTGGATGCCCTGTACAAGGTGCTCTCGGAAGGCCATCTTGGCGGTGCTGCTCTGGATGTTACCGAGCCTGAGCCCCTTCCCGCAGACAGCCCTCTGTGGGATCTCAAGAACATCATCATCACGCCCCACAGCGCAGGAAACTTCGGCCTTTCCTCCACCTTCGACCGCCTGATGAAGATAGTCGCCCGCAACCTCCGCAGCTACCTCAACGGCGAAGCCCTTATAAACATAGTGAACACGAAGCTTGGGTATTAGCAGGTCTGATATACAGCCGGGAAGGAACTTAAAGCGAGCGCTGCTAAAAAACTGAAAATTCCGTCCACCTTGCCCTAAAAGGCAAGGCTGGGCGGTTTTTTTTATGTGAAGTCGAAAAAACAAGCTATATCAAAAAAGCATATTATATGCATCTGGATATATGTTAAAATAAAAACGTATTATTGTTTCAAGGAGGGAACATTCTATGAAAAGAAAAGTACTGTCTTTGATCATGGCATTGGCTCTCTGCCTGGCTGCATTTCCAACAGCGGTCTTCGCAGCAGACAGCTACAGCATAAGCACTGTAGGAGCCACAGCCAGTCTTACCAATGGCAACGACCCTGTAACCGAAGCGGAAGCCGGGACGGAGTTTATAGTCACAGCTGACAATTATGACTCGAATGTGTTCCAGCTGGACTGGGAGTTTGATCCTTCAGCTCCGTATTACGTCGAAGGGGATGCTCCAGGCACTATCATTGTGACCATGCCTGAAAACAATGTGACCATCTCTGCAGTCCTTTCTCCCTATGTCGCTGAGATATTAAATGATCAGAGCAAGTTGGGCATTTATGCTGACATCGAAGCCGCATTCAACATGCTGACTGATGAGTCGGGCCTCACATTAAAGCTGATCAATGACGCAGGCTCACCGGATGGCGAGGTATTCGGAATCAATACCGGTATTGTCGACCTTAATGGCTATATTCTGGAATTCGGTACCATCGAAGCCTCTGAGGGCTTTACTGTGATGGACAGCAGCGGCAGCGACTCAGCAGCCTTCATAATCCAGTCTCTTACAGTAAACAGCACAGGCCAGTCAGATGCATCTCTTTCAATATCAGGAGCGACGCTCACTGTAAACGAGGGCTGCACGCTCGGCGGAGTCGGGCTCACGCTGGACGGATCTGCTGCTCTGGCTCTGAAGTGCGATATGACGGTAACGGATCCCCAGTCCTTCAGCATGGGTCTTGCCAGCGGCTGCAGCGTAAGTGTTGCGGCTGGCAAAAAGATTCAGCCGGGCTCTTCCACCGACCTTTCCAAAGCCCGGCTGGCAGCAGCCCTGACCGGCTGTCTTCCCGAAGGGCGGTATATTTCCGAGGCGGACCTGAATGTCTACGAAAATGGCAGCGCGGACCCGGTGCAGGCAGAGATCGTATATGGCTATTCAAATGCTGATAAAGAGTTCGATCTTGCGCTTTCAGAAACTGAAGCCTGGCTTGTGGATTATGAGAACTCCGCCACAAATGCTGCGGTCAGAGCCACTGCAGGCCAGAAGGTCTATTACAGCAGCTCTCTGATGTCCGGCGACGGGAAGGAGCTGAGCTTTATCCTGTCCCCCGACACTGTAGTAAAATCCATCGACTCTAACGGTATGTATGTTGTAATGCCGGCCAGCGATCTGAGCATTTCAGCTACTCTTTCCGCGATACAGGTCCCCGTCCACTGGGTGAACTACGACGGGACCACCCTGCTGGATGAGACCGTGGACTTCGGCAGCGTTCCTGAATATTCGGGCAACGAACCATCAAAGCAGGAGGATGCGCAGTACAGCTACACATTCGCAGGCTGGGATCCCACGCCTGCAGCTATCACGGCCGAGACCACATATACTGCGCTGTTTGAAGCGAAGTCTCTCGGTCACACCCACGAATACGGTGAGCCCGAGTACACCTGGAGCGACGACAATTCTCAGGTCACCGTCAAGCTGGTCTGCAGCCTCGACAGCAGCCATGTGCTGGAGGAGACCGTGGACACCGAATGCATCGAAGAGACAGCGCCCGGCTGCGAGACCACCGGCAGCGCCATCTATAAGTCCATGCCCTTCAGCGAGCCCGAGCTCTCAGACCTCTTCACGGAAAAGCCCGTGGAGCTTCCCGCCACCGGCCACGATGTGAGCGGAGAGTGGGAGTCCGATGAGAATGCTCACTGGAAGACCTGCGCCCACTGCAGTCAGGCCATCGGCGATGACGGTCATGTGGGAAGCAGCGAGCACAGCTGGACTGAGCGTATAGTGGAGCAGCCCACCTACGACCGCGAAGGACTCAAGGAGATAGTCTGCTCCGTCTGCGGCTTCTATAAAGAGTCTCAGCCCATCCCCATGCTCACCCCGAGCAGCAGCGATGATGACGACGACACTTCTTCATCCTCCTCATCCTCCGGCTCCGGCAGCGATTCCTCAGACCGCAGCGGCATCACCGTCCGGGATGCCTCCGGCAACGAGATCATAGTAAACAATAACGACGATAAGGACAAGCTGGACACCGAAAAGCCCACTCAGCAGGATTACAGCTGGTTCGGCAGAAGCGAGGCCCCTGCTCCATTAAACGAAGAGGTGTACAAGACCCTGGAGGTCATCAGCAGCTTTATGGAGGCTGAAGACGGTCAGGCCGGCGGCATAGGCGATGCCGGAGCGGCGGGCACCTTCTACAAGCTGCCCGAGGCAGATGCTCCTGTACAGAACGACTATGAACTGGATACTGTACAGGTGGCGGATTACAATGCACCCCACTACCTGGCTGATGAGGCCTCCGGCTCCTCCATCATACAGGCCAACAGCATCGAGGGCTCCGAGTTCTATCATGTCAACGCCGCGACCGCGGACAAGACAGTAAAATATGCCGAGCTCAAGCCCGGCGATGTGGTACGTACCACCGCCTTCAACGGTATCTACATCTCCAGCCTTGACAAGAAGGCTTCCACCTACGATGCGGATTCCAAGACCCTGAAGAACAACATCTTCGCCAGCTTTGTGGCCTTCGACCTGGACCACCCCGAGGTCTTCTGGCTTACGGGAAGCACCAAGGTCCGTGTCACCAGCGTTACCAAGGGCGGCAAGTCCACAGCCTACTTCTTCCTGGTACTGGCGGACGACAAGGGCTTCAACATGCTCCAGGAGGAATACAACGGCGAGGGCAAGCTGGAGGCTGGCCTTAAGCTTCGCGACGAGTCTGCGGAGAAGATCATAAGCAGCATCAGGGAAGGCCTTCCCGAGAAGGCGGACCGAAAGTCTGTGGTCCAGGCCATCAACAAGTGGCTGACTCTGAACAACGAGTACAACAGGACTCCGGATCTGAGCACCATAGGCTACAGGCCCCATAGATCCATCAGTGCCCTTGCAGGCAGCACCGGAAATAACGGCCCTGTCTGCGACGGCTACGCAAGAGCCTTCAAGCTCCTCTGCGATCGCATGGGCGTCCCCTGCATGCTTCAGGGCGGCTACGCCTTTGTTTCAGCCGGCGCTGCTCCTGAATACCACATGTGGAACCAGATCCAGATGGAGGATGAAAACTGGTACGGAGCGGACATCTGCTGGAACGATCCCGTGGTAAGCGGAGCTCCCGCACCTGTCAGCGGCAAAGAAAACGAAAGCTGGCTCTTTGCAGGCGCGGATTCCGTGATCGGCGGCCTCAAGTTCTCCGAATCCCACCAGGCTGAAGAGCAGTCCGAGGGCGATGCCAACTACTTCAGCAGCCTGAACATCTACCTGAGCGGCTACAGCGCCCTCACCACCATGGACTTTGGTGACGTGGGTCTGGGCGACTGGTTCTACGAATATGTGAAGCTGATGAAGGACCGCGGTCTCATGGAGGGTACCTCCGAGGGCAGATTCTCGCCCCTTGGCACATCCACCAGAGCCCAGATAGCCATGGTGCTCTACAGGATGGCTGGAAAGCCCGTCACCGAGGCGGAAAACAGCTTCAGCGATGTTAACGCATCCGACTGGTTCTTCGATCCCGTACTCTGGGCAAAGGCTGCTGAGATTACCGACGGCGTAAGCGCAGGAAAATTCGGTCCCCAGATAAAGATAACCAGAGAGCAGATCATCACATTCCTGTACCGCTATGCGGACAGCAAGGGCACGGCAGGGGAGGCTCATGCAGCTGTTCTGGACCGATTCAGCGACAAGGATCAGATCAGCGAATACGCAAAGATCCCCATGGCCTGGGCTGTGGAAAACGGCATCCTTGAAGGCCGAAGCAACGCAAAGCTGGCTCCTGCGGATACCGCAAACCGCGCTGAACTGGCTGCAATTCTGGCAAGATTCATAGGCGAATAGAATGCAGGCAGCTTCATAGCAGCTAAATACCGCCCGGAGGGCTTCGGCTCTCCGGGTTTTGCATGCAGCCATGCACTAAAAAAATGTAAAACGGGTCAATTTAATGTTACGCAGAACTTCATTTATGATAAAATACAAAAGATAACGATTTTCTAGCGAAAAACGGAGGAGCATATGAAAAAACCATTGATCCTGATAACCCCGGACGAAACTGTCGATCCGGTGATGCACAGACCCTTCTACCTGCTCAAGCGCAGCTATGAGACCGCTGTGGCAGGAGCAGGAGCCACTCCCATCTGCCCGCTGGAGACCAGGTATTTCAAGGAATACACTGAAATGGCGGACGGACTTCTCATCAGCGGCGGCATCTGGAACATCCATCCCGGCCGCTATAACGACGTCTACAAGAACAAGGACGCCAAGACTCCCGATGACATGAAGCTCTCCTTTACCAGAGACTCCCTTGAGCTTTCCCTCTGCAAGGCCTTTATCGAGGCTGGAAAGCCGGTATTTGGCATTGGCCGCGGCATGGAGATCATCAATGTCGCTCTGGGCGGCACCATGTATCAGGATCTGAAGGCCGAGCTTGGCATCGACCACCCCATAGCAGGCAGCTATAAAGTAAGCGTCGCTGAGGGCAGCAAGCTGGCGGAGCTTCTGGGAACGGAGATCACCGTCAACAACTACAACAATCAGGCTGTAAAGGACCTGGGCAGCGGCCTTAAGTGCGTCGCAAAGAGCGAGGACGGCATAATCGAGGCTATAGAGCAGGAAAGCCTGCCC
>JAEEPD010000138.1 GCA_016284575.1 Bacillota bacterium
AGGGAGCACGGGCTCAGCTTCATCCTTGACAGCGCCCAGACCGCGGGCCTGCTTCCTATAGATATGGAGCGCATGAACATAGCAGCTCTCTGCTTTACAGGCCACAAGAGCCTTCTTGGCCCCCAGGGCATTGGCGGCTTCATCCTCAGGGAGGATATGATCCCTAAGATCGAGCCTCTGATCTCCGGCGGCACAGGAAGCATCAGCCACCTGGAGGAGGTCCCCGAGTTCATGCCGGACCGCTTTGAACCCGGCACCATGAACATCCCGGGCATCATAGGCCTCAGATCCGCTCTGCTCTGGCACAAGGAGCAGGGGCCGGGCAAGGTCCTTGCCCACGAGCTCGACATGACGGGCCGCTTCCTGGACGGACTTACGGAGCTGGAAAACCGCGGCCTTGTAAGGATCTTCGGAAGAAGAGACCTTAAGGACAGAGCTGCCGTGGTTTCCATCCAGACTGTAAAGGTGGATCAGGCAGAGGCTGCCTTCAGGCTTGACAGCGAGTATGGCATAATGACCAGAGTGGGTATCCACTGCGCCCCCAGCGCCCACAAGACCCTGGGCACCTATCCGGAGGGCACCATAAGATTCGCTCCCGGCTGGGCAACCACCCCGGAAGAGATAGACGCAGCCCTGAAGGCTGTGGAGGAGATAGCAAATGGAAATTAAACAGCTCAAATCCTTTATAGCTGTTGTGGACTGCGGAAATTTCACCAAGGCGGCTGAAAAGACCTATACCTCTCAGCCCACCATCAGCACCCACATCAGGGCTCTGGAGGACGAGCTCGGCACCCGGCTCATAGCAAGGGACACCAAGAACATAAAGATAACGGATAAGGGCTACGAGCTTTACGACTGCGCCGTGCACATCATCGAGCTTCAGGAGAATCTGATGAAGCGCTGGGCGGAGGAGGACAAGAGTTATATAAATCTGGGCGCCTCCACCATTCCCTCGGCTTACATCCTGCCGGAGCTGATGGCGGAATTCTCACAGCTTCATCCCGAGATAAGCCTTATAATCCACCAGGGCGACAGCACCGATGTGGCAGAGGGGCTCCTCAGCGGGCTTTACGATCTGGGGCTTCTGGGCATGGACTGCAGCAGCGACAAGCTGAAGTGCGACCCCTTCTACAGGGATGAAACGGTGCTCATAACCCCAAACAACGCTGAATTCCAAGCCCTTAAGCAGCTTGAATCAGATAAGGCTTATGAAGAGATCTTCCGTCACCCCATCATTTACAGGGAAAAGGGCAGCGGAACCCAGAAGGCTGCCGAGGCTATCATCGAAAAGCTGGGCTTTGATCTGGGAGAGCTGAATGTAATAGCAAGGATCAACGATCAGGAGACCATTAAAAATTTGGTGGCTGCAGGCGTTGGAGTGTCTCTTGTCAGCTGGCTGGCTGTGCGCGAGTACGAAAAGGGCGGCAGCGTCCTGGTGTTCAGGCTGCCCAAGGGAGATTCGGAGCGCCGCTTCTACATGGCTGTGAACAAGGAATCCTACAAGAGCGCCGCGGTCAAGGCCTTCATGAGATATGTGAAGCGCAATTATCCGGACTAACGGAGATGGTAACGGATCCCTTGACTTATTGAACGCAGGGAGGGTACGAATCCTCTTATCAATTGAATAATGCACCAAAGGACCGGGAAAATCCGGTCCTTTTCATTTGTGGGTTTTAAGAATTTCCAAAAATACAGGGCTTTAATTGCCAGTACCGGGGTTCTTTTCGAGCATTTATATATTTTATGTAAACAGAAATATAAATGTATAATTGATGTGTTCAAGGCGGTTCAAATTTATACTTATTTAGGATTACTTAAGCGAGATGTATAAGGTTTATTTTACAAAAAGTTGGCCCGCAAAGAATTGTTCCATTTTTTGAAAATTAAATCAGGCCAAAACACTAAAAATCATTACGAGCTTATATCTTTTTCTCTGATAATGATGAAAATATATAATGAATTAAGTTCATTCAAGGCGGTTTTATATATTTAGTGCAAAGTAAATAAAAAGTGTATAAGAAATCTGCCTGAATTGCAGAAAATGAGCTGCGCAATAGTCCGTTTTCTTAAAGAAGGTAATAATCCATGAGCTGATGTATCTGCCCGGGAGTCAGGGGATTCTTCTGACTCTCAAAACTAAGAATGAGGTTTTTCCCGGGAATTATGCCGTCCTGTGCGTACAGGTACATTTTTCTAAGAAAATCGCTTGCATATTCAGGGTTTTCCAGCCCTCCGACATGCTCCCAATAGTAGATATTTCCGTCCTTCCCGACGATGGTAAAGTCCGGATGCAGTGTGATTCCGGAGGACAGATGCAGAGCCTTTTCATATTGGTACAGCAGCTCCGCAAAATAAAGATCGTCGGCTATCATCAACTCGGATTTGGATCGGACCAGATCCCCCTTTCTTGACTGAAATATCAGGTTTGACTTGTATGATGAAAAGCTCTGGTCTGACTTTAGCGTCCAGGCCCTGTCCAGTTTATAGTCAATATCTGAGATCGGTTCAAGAATGGCGGCAGCTCCGGGATTGATCGAGGACAGGATGTTGTCTCCGGCCTGCGGATCATATGTCTCAATGAAACCATAAAGCTGTCTGAGCTCTTTCTGAATACATGCGATACATTTTTTTGCGTAGCTCTTTTCCGCCAGCTTTGACGCAAGCATGGACTCCTCTTCGCGCAGATATTTCTGCGTAAGTTTTTTATTGATGTACTGTCTGTGGTAATAGTGCCACTTACCATTGATCAGCTGACATCCCAGGCTGCCTTCCGGGGCGCGGGCAAGAATGCCCTGATAAGAGATCAGAGCCTCCTCCAGAATCTGGATCCTGCGGGTCAGTAGTTGTGTTATCTGCATATGTCTCTCCTGTATGTTGATGTGAAATTTAGAGATATTTTACAGTAAAATAGCTTATATGTAAATAGTTGGTTTTAGAGATGAGTATTTATTCATGCAGAAATGCCTCCTGCTATGTTCTTGTAAGAGACTCTTTTTTTGTGATAAAATACTTAAACAGGTGGTAAAAAATATGGAAAAAGCATTTGAATACAATGGGATAAGGTTTTTCGCCCAGTGGCGGGACGGGACTGTCCCCGGGACCCTGATCTACTGCCATGAGGGAGAGGACAAGGAGGAGCTGAGGAGGCTTTACGGAATGGTCTGCGGCGCACCGGAGGCTGAAGGTACGGAGGCTGAGTTGGAGTCTTCTGCGGGGGCTGAAGGCAAGGCGCTTTCTGCGGAGGCAGACGAAGGCCTTGAGGCTTCCGAGGGACCGGAGCTGATGCTTGTGAGCATCTCCGGAGTGGACTGGGACAAATATCTTTCACCCTGGCCGGCGGGCAAGGCCTTTAAGGGAGGCAACGATTTTTCCGGCTTGGCGGACGAATACATAGCAAGGCTTACTGGGCTGATCCCGGGGCTCGAGGAGGAGCTTAAGGCAGCTCTTAAGGAGCAGGGCCCGGAGGAGATCCCGGAGGACTGGCCCAAAAGGCGAGGCATCGCAGGCTATTCGCTGGGAGGCCTTTTCGCGGTATACTGCTTCTACAGGACTGATATGTTCAGCCTGCTGGGCTCCATGTCAGGCTCCCTGTGGTTCGATAAATTCAAAAAATTCATGGGTGAGCGCAGGCTCAAGGCCCTGCCTGAAAAGGCGTATTTTTCCCTGGGCGACAAGGAGCCTCAGGTGAAGAACCAGAGGATGGCAGCCGTGGGCGAATGCACGGAGCTGGCGGAAAAGCTCTTCAGAGAAAAGGGTTCCAGGACCATTTTTGAGTGGAACGAGGGCGGTCACTTCAACGACGTGCAGCTGAGAGTCGCCAAAGGGCTCCGCTGGCTGGCAGAGCAGTAATATAAGTTAAGGACAGCGGATGGCGTCAGGATTTAGGCCCTCCGCGCTGTATACATAAGAAGAAATGGAGGAAATATGAATACTTTAGATGCGATAATGAACCGCAGAAGCGTGAGAAAGTTCCAGGATAAGAAGGTTCCCGAGGATGCAGTGAAGAAGCTTCTCCAGGCTGGAATGGCAGGCCCCAGCGCCGTCAACGCAAGGCCCTGGCAGTTTGTGGTTGTGGACGACAGAGAGACCCTGGACAAGATGGCGGACGCCAACGGCAGAGCCGCCCAGCTTCTTAAGGGCGCGCCCCTGGCCATCCTGCTCTGCGGAGACCTGGATAAGGCCTTCGAAAAGGCTCCGGACTACTGGATCGTGGATCTTGGAATTGCAAGCCAGAACATGGTCATAGCAGCGGAGGAGCTGGGCCTTGGCTCAGTGGACCTTGGCACCTGGCCTCAGGAGGAGAAGCTGGCTGGTCAGAAGGCCGTGCTTGGTCTTCCTGACAGCGTCATCCCCTTCCTTATCATAGCCTTCGGCTATCCCGAGGAGGGCTTCGAAAGAGCTCCGAGAGCTGACAGGCCGGAGTTCGACGAGAGCAGCGTTCACTATAATAAATGGTAGAAATAATGGTTTATGCGGCGGACTGCTTTAAGAACCTGGTTTGCTGCATTTGCCGCGAAAGAAGGGAACTATAATGAAAATTCTTCAGAAAATACTTGCCTGGCTGTCGCTGATACTGATCCTCGGCGGTGCCGGCGTCATACTTTTCAAATACCTGACCAACAAGAGCCTGTTTTCGGCCCTGCTGGCGGAGCCCATGGTAAGGCAGTCACTGGGCATCATCCAGGTGATGCTCTACGGTCTGGCGGCGGTGTTCATCGGCCTTGTGCTGCTGACCCTCGCAATGAAGATCGGCGGCTCCATACGCAGCAAGGAGAAGGCGGAGGCCAAGCTCCGCAAGGCTGTGGAGAAGGAGCAGGAGAAGGCTGCTCAGGAGGCAGCGGAGATCAACGCCCGTTACCAGCAGCAGAATAAGGACGCTGAGGAAGAGGCGGAAAGGATACTGAATATTTAAGGGCGACCGCGGATGGCGGAAATGACGCAGAGCCGTCTTCTGAGCCTGCTGCCGCGGGCGTTTATCGCCTATCGTCAATAAACGATAAAACAATGACTTGAAAAGGACAGTCCTTGGGGGACTGCCCTTTTTGTTGTCGAGTTTTTCCGGATTATCCGGTATTGGTGCGGACCTCAGTCCAATGCGTCCCTGCTACTGAGCCAGGGCTCTGAACAGGAAGGTGACTATCTGGCCGCGGACGCAGGGGGCGTCGGGCCTGAAGGTGGTGGCTGTGGTGCCGTCGCTTATCTCGTTGATGAAGGCCCACATTACCGCCGTCTCGTAGTAAGCGCCCTCAGTCAGGTCTGTGAAGGGTACCGCGGCCTTCTGCTCCTCTGTGAGCTCAGTGTTAAGCAGCTTGCTTGCCTGAGCGAATCTATAGAGGAAGGTGGCCATCTGACCTCTGTTTATGATGCTGTCGGGGCTGAATTTTCCTTCGGAGGTGCCGTCGGTTATGCCAAGGCTTGCAGCCCAGAGCACGGCCTTGTAGTAATAGCTGTTCTCGGGCACATCGCCGAAGCTGCTGTCCGCTTCGATCTCCGGGCAGCCAGCGGCTCTCCAGAGGAAGGTCATCATCTGGGCCCTGGTGCATTCGTCCTCAGGGGCGAAGCTGTCCTCGGTCTTGCCGTCGGTTATTCCAAGGGCGTAGGCCCACTTGACAGGCTCGTAGTAGAAGGCGTTCTCGTCCTCCACGTCGGTGAAGGGGATCTCCACGCTGTCCAGGTCCACTGCCGGTGGCAGGGTGATGGCTCCCGCTGTGGTCTCAACTGCTGCAGGCGAGGTCTCCTGCGGGGGCTCGGCAGTGCTGCTTCCGGAACCTGAGCTGCCGGAGCTGCTGCTTCCTGAACTGCCGCTGTCTCCTGAGCCGGAGCTTCCTGAGCTGGAACCGCTGTCTCCTGAATCGCCTGAGCTTCCGCTGTCACCCTGCTGCTGCACAGCCTCAGAGGAGAAGACCGCCGTATAGGTGGTGTCCACAGAGGCTTCCGCAAGCTGAGGCTCCCAGCCTGTGAAGCTATAGGTATAGCTGCTGTCTGCGGGCTTTTCGGGCGTCTCGCCGCTGAAGGCGGGCATGCTTCCTATAAGCTCCTGACTGGTCTGGAGCACGGTGCCATCGTAGTTTACAAAGCTTATAGTCACCTTTTCGGGCTCCTGGGGCTCCTCGGGAGCTTGGTCCCACTGGGCCTGAACGATTATCGGGAACTCTGTGGGCTCGTCCACGTAGTATCTGCCGCCATCCTCCTTTATCTCAAAGGCCGCCAGCTGCTCTTCAGTTACCTCGTCCCAGCCGGAGATGATCTTCCAGCCGGAGAAAGTATGGCCGTCCCAGACGGGTTCATAGTCCACTTCGTTATCGTCGAAATAGAAGCGGTTTGCGGACTCATCCTCTAAACCCATGCCGTACCAGAGATCGTCGTGATTCAGATCGAAGGCCACCTCGTAGATGGTCCTGCCGGTAACGACTATCCTGCCCACGCTCCTGTTGTAGTACATGGCGCCGCCTGCTGTCAGGTTCTCCCCGTTTACTACGGTGCCGCGGACCTCAACGTAGGGTGCGGTCATGGTGCCGGTGACGGTCAGAACGCATTCGTCATCCACGATCAGGTTCAGCTGGGGATCCAGCGCGCTGCTTTCAGGGATGCTTCCGCTGCCCTCAGCATCCTGCAGCAGATAGAGCCACAGGGCCTTCTTCGGGTACTCCTCGTCCGGGAAGTAGCTTCCGGCGGAAAGCCAGCTGATGTCCTCGGTGGGCCTTATTACGGCTTCCGCGTCAGTGCCGCTCAGAAGCTTTGATCCTCCCACTGTAAGGGTCCCTCCTGCGAGGGCGTCCGGGCTTGCTGCTCCGGCTGCCTCTACCACGATACGGCCTCTGCGGCCGAAGATCAGCTTGTCAAAGCCCGGAATGCTCAGTGTCTTTCCGTTTTCGATGACCAGGTCCATGCCGTCCTCGACCCAGAGGGCCTTTGAGAGGCTCAGATCATCTGTTATGCGCATCATCGGTTGTCCGTCGCCGGGATCCTCGGGATCGCAGCCTGCGAAAAGGCCCTCAACAGCTGCTTCCGCGTTAAGCGCAGCCAGCTCCTCAAAGCTTCCCGCGAACACATAAACAGGAATGCTGCTGTTTCCAAGGAAGGCTCTGGCTTTGGACGCCATGTCTGCCCTCATGGCCGGGGTATCGCTGCCGCCAAAGCAAATGACCGGCATTATGACCATGCGGCCTTCGCCGCTCACAGCTCCGTAATTGTCGAACCACAGCACGTTCTGGCCGTAATTCGGGGAGTTTTCGTCGGAATCGTGATATCCGTTGCAGACGAAGATCCCGTCCAGCTTCAGTTCGCCCTGGGGCTTGTTGTACACATGGCCGCCCATCTGGCTCTGCAGGACCGCCGCCTTCTCCACGGTCAGCGTTCCGTAATTGGTGATGGCGGTCTCGCCGCCCATGGTGGTCCCAAGGAAGGCTCCGCTCTTAACGATCACCTCTCCGTAGATCTCAAGTCCAAGGGTGGCCTCTGCGCCTCTGCTGATGGTAAGGGTCTTCCCGCTTGGTACGATTATATTACCCGTGGTATCGGGCTCGGCGCCCTCGGGGATCTCGATGTCATCCTCCATGTGGAACTGGGCTACCCAGCCTATCCAGGCGTCGGGATCCTCCTGGTGAGCATCCTCAAACGCCTTGCACTGCTGCTGATAATCGTCTATGGCCGCCTGAAGCTCGTCATAGCTGGAGACAAAATAGCTGCCCTGCTCCTTGACTGTGAGGCCGGTGCCCGCAAGGGCATCAGTCAGCAGATCGTACAGCGCGCTCTGGTTCACAAAGGGCTCCTGGCAGGCGTAGACCGTGCCGCTGCCCTCTACCGTGCCTGCGTTTCTGAACCAGGGGGTGGTGTCGCCGGACTGATCGTCGGTAAAGCCCCTGCAGAAGAAATCGCCGTCTATGGTAAGGGTGGCTCCGCTCTGATTGTTTACGCTGCCGCCGAACATGGACTGCAGCACAGCGCCTTCCTCCACGCTTATGGTGCCGTAGTTCAGGATGGCGGTCTCGCCTCCCATGGTGGTCTGAAGCTCGCCTCCGGACTTTACCAGGACGGTGCCGCTGTTTCTGATTCCCAGGTTCGACACCTCGCCGCTTTCGATGGTCAGGGTCTTTCCCTCGGGAACGACGATGATGCCCATGGTGCTGAGCTTCGTGTCTGCGGGTATGTTGATGTCATCCGTCAGGACGAACTCGGCTATCCAGCCTATCCAGGCATCCGGGTCGTTCTGATGCGCAGCTTCGAAGTCGTCGCAGAGCTGCTGGTATTCGTTTATGGCTGCCTTAAGCTCCGCAAGAGTTGCCACATTCACCGATGTTTCTGTCTCGCTCAGGCCGAAGGCTGCCGCAGGCATCATGGCGACGCACAGCGCTATCATCAGCACAAGCGATAGTATTCGTTTATTCATTTATACTCCTTTCTGCTCCGGGCAGGTTGGCAGTGCAAGCCCGCCGGAAGCGATAAATCCAACAATTAAATTATATTTTTCGGTGCAATAAAAAAGGTGGGCGAAGTGCCCACCAGCATTGTTTTGGATGCGCAGGGAGGACCAATGGATGGCCTCCTTGCCGCCGCTTTAAATATTTATTTTACCTGCTCCAGGCCCTCGAACACCCTGTCCGTGTTGGCAAGGATAAGGGCCAGCTCTCCAAGGCTTATATCAAGGGGCCTGTTGAGGCCGGACAGTATGCCATTCTCCTCGGCAAAGGCCAGGGTCACCCGGACTCCGGGGTAGAAGCCGTTGTCATCCTTAAGGGCTGACCAGTCCGCCGCTATGGAGGGGTCGTGGGCCTTGACTGCTGCGTAGACCGCCACATCCCTGTCCATGTTCTGGGCGTCGTCCCAGCCCCAGGGGAAGAAGAAGGCCTCGCTTTCCTGGGGCATCTGGTCGTTGAAGGCGTAGACATAGTCCCTGTCCAGGCCGTAAAGCTCTATGAGGGCCTTGCGGAGGTCCCCCATGCGGGCCAGGTCGTCAGCTGCATCGAACATATCCGTGCCGTATTTACCCTTCATGTAGGCGACGGCATCGGCTATGCGCTCCTCGTCCGACATGTAGGCGGGGATGTGGTCCGGGGTGTAGGGCGTGTAGGTGAGGGCCTTGTAAGCCTTAAAGCCGCCGAAGCCCAGGAGGGCGACGGCAAGAAGCGCTGCAGCCGTAAGCCCTGCGGTCCTTCTTAGCTGCGCCGCGGGATTCGCCGAAAGAAGGGCCCTTTTAACGCTCTGCATGTCCTTAAAGCGCTTCTCCGGAGCGAAGGCTGTGCAGCGGTCGATTATCCTCTGAAGAGGCCTGTAAAGCCTGATGTTGGGATTGGGCCGTATGCTTCCCGTCAGCAGCATGCGAAGAAGCACGCCAAAGGAGTAGATGTCCGCTCTGGCATCCGTCTGTGCGAAGCCGTACTGCTCCGGAGGGGCGTAGCCCCGGGTCCCGAAGAACAGGGTGTCGGACTCCGCCTCCGGCTTGAAGCTCCTTGCTATGTCAAAATCTATGAGATAAACATTGGGGCTGCCTGAGCCCTTTTCAAAGGCCAGGATCACGTTCTCCGGCTTTATGTCCCTGTGGATGACGGGCTCGGGACGGCTGTGAAGGAAGATGAGTATGTCCGAAAGCTTAAGGCAGATATCGACTATCTCCCTGCGGCTCAGCTGGTTTTCCCTCGCGTATTCGCTCAGGGAGCTTCCCTCTATGTATTCTCTTACCACCACCAGAAAGCGTTCGTTTTCGAAGCGGCCCAGGTATCTGGGGAGTCCGGGATGGACCGGGCCCTCAAGCATACCGGCGCTGCCGAGCTCAAGCAGGCTGCGGTCGTAGCACTTTGCCACCGCAGACAGACCGTCGCTTTTTCTCCTGACTATGAAGGTCTCCCAGCCCCGGTGGCCGGAAAGGCATTCCATGAGGTCGTATTCCGCCAGAAAATCCTCCGGGTAGCCCAGGCGGTCAAAGCTCTGGTCTATGAGCTGCAGCTCGGAAAAATCCTTAGTCATTTCTGTTGCCCTCCCCAAGAAGCGGCAGCTTGTATTTTTCCAGAGCCAGCTGGCATTCCACGACGCCGGCCCTGTGCTGCAGACAGAAAACTATGATCATATCCCGCTTGACCTTGGGGTGAAGCAGGCTTTTTCTTGCGATCTTAAGCATCTCCTGGGCTCCCTCGTAGTCCAGCTCAAAGCCGAAGGCCAGCTGGAGCACAGTGTCCCGGGAGGGGTTCCTCCTGCCGGAGAAGATCTGGTGACCATAGGATTTTTCTATGTTGGCCCGGTTTATGATGCGCTCGGGCACCTCGCCCTTTCTTCTGCAGAGGGCGGCTATGTAGTCCGTAAAGCTGGGAAAGCCAAGGCTTGCGGAGCCCTTGTCCATAAGGTGGTCCAGGCTGGACTCCATGAACATGAGCTTCAGCAGCTCCTCTGTACTGAGTTTTTCCTTTTCTGCCATAGGGCGCCTCCGGGTGCGGTCAACGGTTTACGCAATAGCGGCTCCGGGGGACAGGGCTCCCGCGCCGCAGTTAACAATATAATATATCATTACGGCTGAAATAAAAAGTGGGCACCAAGCCCACCTGCACCCAGTCTGCTTCGCCGGCCGTTTGAGTATAACTGTTTAGGACGTTTTCACGCCCGGCTTAAGCTAAATCGCCTATCGTCAATAAACGATTAAGGCATGGATTATAAAAGAGCGGCCCGGAGGCCGCCCTTTGCTTTACATAACCAGATTGTAGAGGATGACCAGGGCCGGGATGGTGAACATGCAGGCGAAGGTGGTCATTGTGAAGATCCCCGTGGCGTAGCCGGCGTTCTTTCCGTAGCGCACCGCGAAGATATTGTTGTTCGTGGCAGAAGGTGTGCCTGCCGCAATGAAGACGGTCAGGGACAGCAGCTGGGGAAGCGGCAGCAGCTTAAGGACGAGCAGCATCAGCAGGGGCGAGATTATCAGCCTTATGGCCGAGATAAGAAGGATGCGGGCGTGGCCGAAGACCTCCTTAAGATTGCTCCTTGCAATGATGGAGCCGGAAATGATCATGGCCACGGGGGTGGTGCTGCCCGCGATGGACTTAAGGGGCGCGGAAACTATCTCCGGCACCGGGATGCGGGTGAAGAAAATCACCATTCCTATAAGTATGCATATGATGGTGGGGGTGTGCAGGATCTTCCGGAAGGTATCCTTTCCCGCGGATTCGCCGCTCATCAGCATTATGCCGTAGGTCCACATGAAGACATTCTGTATCAGTATAAGGGTGGACATGTAGAAGACCGCCTCGCTGCCCACGATAGCAGTCACTATGGGAATGCCCATAAAGCCCAGGTTCCCGAAGGTGATGCAGGCTCTTTCAACCTCCCAGTCAGGGGCGCCCTTTTTTACGGCGATGAAGGATTCGGCTATGGCGAACAGCATCATCACGACGCAGAGGCCCATGCTTATGAACAGACCCTTAGCCTTTTCCGCATCGTAGCCGCCCAGATAGCTGCTGAGCAGATTTATGGGGTTTATGACCATCAGCAGCAGCGTGGATGCTGCCGCGGTGATCTTTTCATCGATTATGCCCAGCTTTGTGAAAATGATGCCCACCAGGACCATTATCATGATCCTTATTATGGCGTTTCCTGCTACCAGTGTCAGTGCTCCCATGGTCTTTTCCTTTCAGATACCCGATAACTATAGTCCCGCCGGGGGCAAAAGTCAATGAAGAAGAGCCCGGATTCAAATACAAAAAGTGTTGACATTCAGCGGTTTTCGGCGTATATTTAAGACAGAGTTAAACATCTCTAACTCAAATTAAATACCTCTAACTCCATTGAGGCCTTGCAATAAAAAGCTTTGGCGGCGCAGCCGGAAATTTATCTAACTGATGCGCCGTCCCCAACTGATAAAAGGAGATAAAGACCATGAGAAAAACTTTCAAGGTAGAAGGCATCGATTGCCCCAACTGCGCAGCCAAGCTGGAGAGAAATATCCAGAAGATCAAGGGCGTTGAGGATGCCGCCGTTGTCTATGCCACAGGCAAGCTGACTGTTGAAGCTCCCGACGACAAGTTCGAGGCCATCATGGATGAGGCTGTTGCCATCGCCGCAAAGCTGGAGCCCGACTGGCACATTATAAGATAATAACAGCAGCAGATAGCTTTTTGGATGCTGCGATCTGCGACATTGACCGCAGACCGCAGTATTTTTTGGTGAATTAAATGTTTACTGATTTCAAACCCACAGACCTTATATGGGTGGCTGTCTACATTGCGGCAGCCTTTCCGATAATAAAAAAGGCCGTTCGAAACATTTCTCAGGGAGAGATCTTCGACGAAAACTTTCTGATGATGGTAGCCTCCTTCGGAGCCCTGCTTCTGGGCGAATACCTGGAGGGCATTGCCGTTATGGCGCTCTACCGCATCGGTGAGTACCTGCAGGACAGGGCGGTGGACAAGTCCCGTCGCTCCATCACGAGCCTCATGGACATACGCCCCGACTATGCCAATCTGGAGCAGGACGGGGAGCTGGTGCAGGTGAGCCCCGAGACCCTTCAGCCCGGCCAGATAATAGTCATAAAGCCGGGCGAGCGCATTGCCGTGGACGGAGTTGTCCTTGAAGGCGCAAGCCGCCTGGATACGGCGGCCATCACCGGCGAGTCCGTTCCAAGGGACGTGCTCAAGGGGGATCTGGTCTACAGCGGCACCATCAATATGGATTCGGTCCTGCGCGTTGAGGTGAGCGCCCCCGCAGACCAGTCCACAGCAGCCAGGATACTGGAGCTGGTGGAGGATGCGGCTGCAAGCAGGGCCAAGGCGGAGAAGTTCATCACCCGCTTTGCCCGCTGGTACACACCGGCAGTCTGCGCTGCGGCGGCTCTTCTCATAGTGGTCCCGCCCCTGCTCCTCCACGGAGACTGGTCCACCTGGATCTACAGAGGCCTGTGCTTCCTTGTAGTATCCTGCCCCTGCGCTCTTCTCATATCCATTCCCCTGGGCTTTTTCGCCGGCATCGGCGCCGCGTCATCCCGCGGGATCCTGGTCAAGGGCGGCAATTATCTTGAAGCCCTCACCAAACTGGACACCATAGTCTTCGACAAGACCGGGACCCTCACCAAAGGCAACTTCAAGCTTGCTGAGATCGTCAGCGAGAACGGCATCTCCGAGGGCCAGCTGCTGGAGACAGCCGCTCTTGCGGAGAGCTTTTCAAACCACCCCATAGCCAAGGCACTTTCTGAGGCCTACGATAAGGACATCGACGCCTCCCGCATAGAGGATGCCTCTGAGATCGCAGGCAAGGGCGTTTCCGTAAAGCTGGACGGACAGTCCGTGCTCTGCGGCAATGCAAAGCTCATGACCGACGCCGGCATAGCGGTGCCCGAAACAGACGCCCCCGGCACCGTCATCCACGTGGCTCTGGACGGAAAATATCTGGGCTACATCCTGATAGCTGACGAGATAAAGGGCGGCGCAAAGGATGCGCTGTCAGACATCAAGGCCCAGGGCGTGAGCCGACTGGTGATGCTCACCGGCGACCGCAGCACCATTGCCCAGAGCGTGGCGGACCGGGTGGGCCTGGACGACTTCTACGGAGACCTCCTGCCCCAGGATAAGGTCAGCATCACGGAAAAGCTGATGAAGGCCCTTCCCGAGGGCAAAAAGCTGGCCTTCGTGGGCGACGGCATCAACGACGCGCCGGTGCTGGCAAGGGCGGACGTGGGCATCGCCATGGGCGCCATGGGCAGCGACGCCGCCATCGAGGCGGCGGACGTGGTGCTGATGGAC
>JAEEPD010000139.1 GCA_016284575.1 Bacillota bacterium
CCACATTGCCCGGAGGAAGCGGGGTTCCGGGTTCCGGGGTGGGTGCATTAGACGCCATAGCCTTGAAGCCCTTCATGTTCTCGAACAGAGCCTTGTTCTTTTCGTAGAACTCGGGAGTCATCTGAATTCTCTTGTACATAAGATGCGGATAATCGAGCTGATTAACAAACTTCATTGTAGTCCTCCTTGTTTATGTTGAACAAAATTTATCAACGTTTTATGTGATGCCCGCTGTGCAGGCTTTCATTCGATTTTTGAAAAAGCCGGGAGAATGTAAACTCTCCCGGCTTTTGTGCCGTCAAAAGTGACTACTTTCTTCTGAACATGTAGAAGCCCGGGTCGAAGAGCTTGACCTCTTCAGCCAGGATCTTACCGGTTGCATAAAGAATGTTACCGTCAACGATCAGATCGCCGCTCTCCTGGAGCTCCTTGCGGCCAGGCTCGTCATACTTGGTGGGAGTCTGGGAAGGATCCAGGATGGCATACTTGCCATCTGTTCTCTTTGCGAATACCAGGATGTAGTGCCAGCCATGGGTGAATACACCGATGTGGCCGTCCTTGCGGTCGCCGCCTGCCTTGGCAACGGCAACGCCGCCGGTGGCAAGCCATGCATCCAGCTCTTCAAGGCTGTTGGTGCCCTTGAACTCATAGCCCATCTTCTCTGCAAATGCAGGAGCAAAGGGATCATACTCGGTTCCGATGCCTTCGTTTGCATGGGAAGCATAGGAAAGATCCAGAGCATCCTCAAGCGTGAAGGTGGAATTGGGTGTCAGCTGATCTGCTGCCATTACTGCGCAGCAGAGTCCGCAGCCTGCGGGAGCCACTGTGGTCTGAGGATTTGCAAGGGGCTTCATGCCTGGCTCAAACTTCAGCGGTCCGAAGTTGGATGCGTCGATCCTTTCCTTGTTTGCAAGGTAGTAATCGTAGTCCAGCTTAAGTCCGGTCTTGTAGAGAAGATGCGGATAATCAAGCTGATTTACATATTTCATTTGATATGTCCTCCTGATTATGCGTCGGGGTTAGCAGCTTCCCATTCAGCTCTTGCCTTCTTGTACTTGAAGTATGCGATAAGAACCGCAAGACCTACACCGATAAGAGCGCCGTACATGGTGATGCCCTTTACCAGGAAGTTTACAAGAATGTAAGCGAAAATACCGCAGCACATGTAGGGAACAGCATCCAGGAAATTCTGAACGAGTGTGCCCTTGCCCATGGAGAATCTCATCAGTACCATGGATCCGATCATACCTACGATGCAGTAGTTGAAGGAGTGGAGTACCTTGGGAGGCATAGCGTTCAGGATGGCGCCGCCTACGAGTACTGTGATGAACAGGATCACGAGGTTTATTACGATGGAGGTTGCGATACCGATGATGGTAGCTACCTGGCCTTTGGGTGTGGAAATGTCTGTGTTTGCATTCTTCTGTACAGCAGTAGCTACAGGGAATCTCATAGCCATTACGTTACCTGCAAGGTAGGACATGTAGATACCTGCAGAACCGAGGATCGGCCAATAGGTCAGAGGCTCGGAGATCCAGCCGCCGATAAGCATGGGTGCTACAGCAGCCACGCCTGCGAACAGCATGGAGAACGGAACATCATTGTATCCCTTGATGAAATAGAGATAAATGAAGGGTGCGATGCTGAGGAAGAACGCTACGATGATTGTGAAGCGGCCGATCTTATGCACGGACGGCATAAAGTTTGCCAGATAATCTTCTTCTGGAGTCATTGCGCCAGTTTTGATTTCTTTATTGTCTGCCATGATGTCCTCCTTATGCGTTGAAAGCAATCTCGCCGACGATCATACCGATGATCATGCAGATGATCATGGAGAAGTTGGCAAGGAACTTGCTTCCGGTCTTCTTCTGAACTACATTGAGTATTATTCCGGCAATCAGAGATACGATAAGACATTCTCTCTGGCCCTTGGTCCTGAGGTAGCCTACCATGAAGTAGGGCATCAGAGCCATGGGAGCAGCCATACCCATGAACTGCATGAAGTTGGGGCCGCCAACCTTCTTGCTTCCCTTTTGACCTGCATTTGCAGCCAGATCAAGGGGCTTGATGGAGATCAGCAGGTGAATGAAGAAGGGGATGGTTCCCCAAACCTGCATCCACAGTACGAATGTCATGATGCTGGGGGTGAATTCCGCAGTACCGAACTGTACGCCTGCAACTGCGGAAGCCTGCTGTGCAAGGAACATTTCCTGCATAGGTGCGCCGATAACGCCGCAGCGCATGAAGGTGTCAGCGCTTCCTACAAGTCCTACCATGGAAAGGCAGATAGCGATGGCGTTGATAGCGGGTCCGATAACGGAAGTGGATCCGATCTTAACACAGTCGTTGATCTCCTGCTTGGTAAGCAGATTGTTTTTCTTGTTGAAATCAAGAGCCAGTCTTACGAACATTGCAGCCTGAACAACTACCCAGGCGATCAGGAACGCTGCAAACACCCATAATGTTGGGTTTAACTGTTTGATTGTTTCCATAAAACATCCTCCTTTATGGAATAAAACTACCTATAATTGCGTTTGGGATTGATCCCGTTAAGATATTGCTTGGCGATTACCTCCTTCCTTAAATATCTTAAAGCTTTCGCTTTTTAACAGTTTATTGCGGCTTTACGCCTTTTTCGATTACGCCCAGCACGTATTCGACAGTTGCGATGGCGCCGAGCTTCAGCGCGCTCTCATCCACGTCGAACTTGGAGTTGTGATGCTCCGCTCCAGTGCCGAGCTCATCGTTTTTGATGCCCAGATGACCCATAACTCCCGGCCACTGCTTCAGATACATGCTGAAGGATTCGGAAGCGTACCAAGGTTCGCTGTGGACAGTCACTCCTTCGCCCAGCACATCGGTCAGTCTTTCGGTGATCATACTGGAGTAATATTCGTCGTTTATAAGCGGGGTGCCTATGCGCTCCATATAGGGAGAGAATATTGCCTCGCATTTGCTGTATTTTGCGGTGTCCGCCGCCACCTCTTTTACCAGATCCCTTGCCTTTGTTCCTTCTTTTTCGCTGAAGAAGCGCATGGTGCCCAGGACTTCCGCCGTGTCCGGAATGATGTTCGCAATGCCGCCGCCTTTGATGGTGGTGATGCCCAGGGTGACGGTCTCGTTCGCGTCTATCTGTTGGCCGAAGGCCACGGAAAGGTTTGTAAGGAAGTTTGCCGCGCAGAACACGGGATTTACGGAGAGGTCCGGTCTGGAGCCGTGTCCGCCGCGTCCCTTGAAGGTGATGCCTACCATCGCCGCTCCGCCCATTCTGGGACCCGCCTGTACGCAGATCTGTCCTGCGGGGATGTAGTTGAGCACGTGGATGGCCCAGAAGGTATCGATGTGATACTTGGCGAGGCCTGCCATCATGGGGCCGTAGCCAGCACCCATCTCTTCTCCGGATTCGAAGCAGATGTATATGATGCCCTTAAGGTCCTCCTTATGGGCTGCCAGGATCCTGGCAGCGCCCAGCAGCATGGCGGTGTGAGCGTCGTGGCCGCAGGCATGGCAGGTCTTATCCGGTGTGTCGGACATGCATACCCTGGGATTCTTCAGGTTTGTCTCTTCCTCCGGCATGGGCAGGGCGTCAATATCTGCTCTCAGGCCAATGTGAGGGCCTTCCTTACCTGTATCGATGGTTCCGATAAGGCCTGTGCCCTCCAGCTGTTCGAAGGGAATGCCGAACTCAGTCAGCTTATCCTGAATGAAGGCACTGGTTTTGAATTCCTTGCCGCCGGTCTCCGCGAATGCATGGACCGTGCGTCTGTATTGAATGATATCCTGCTCTATGGAGCTGATCTCCTTGAGCAATATTTCTTTAGTGAACATATGAAATCTCCTTTTCAGATAGCATATATAATAATCCAATAACATTTTATATCAGCTTTTTGTACAAAAGAATTCTAATTTTGTTATAATAGCGTCAGGTTTAAACTTTACACTGGAGGAAAACATGTATAACCATCAGCTTGACGCATTTATCTGCGCCGCGGAGGAAGGAAGCTTCAGAAAGGCCGCAGAAAAGATGTTTATCACCACTTCCGCTCTTGTTCAGCAGGTAAATCTGCTGGAAAAAAGTCTGGGCGGGGAGCTCCTTAACCGAAACAGTAGAGGTGTCAGCCTTACACCCGCAGGTCTGAGGGCATACGAAAACGCAAAAAAAATAATCGAGATCTCGAATGAGACAAAAGAGCTTATAAAAAGCATAGAGGAGGGGCCAAAGGAGAAGATCAGGGTCCTGAGAACGCCCACTGCCAGATACCGCTATCTGGCAAAGTACATACGCATGATGGAGAGGGAGGATCCCAGCATAGAAGTTGAGTATCTGGGAGTGAGCAGCTCCGGCAGGACCAATATCAATATTTCGGATCTGGTTGATTGCTCAGAGGGTGTGAATCTGGACCTTTCCCTTAATGGCATCTGCGAGTTCGTGAAATTACTGGATTCTCCTCTTTGCATTGCCCTTCCTGAAGGGCATAAGCTCTTCGGTCAGCGTCTTATAGATCCTTCTGAGCTGAAGGGCAGCTCTGTCTTTATGATCGCCCCCGGCCGCTCGACTCACTATGACCGCCTGCGGGAGATACTTGTCAAGGAGGATGTTCATATCATAGATGTGGCAGGTCTTTATTCAGAAGATACCTTCAATATCTGCAGGACCATGAACTACGGCCTTATAAGCCCCGCCATATGGCAGGACATCCATCCTGATATAGAGGCACACATTCTTACGACCACTATCACCATTCCTTACGGCGTGGCCTTTTATCTGCCTATTAAGCCTGCTGCCCGCAGGCTGATGAATATTATGGAGAAGGACGGAGAAAAGAGCATTTTATAGGATCACAGCTGCGCAATAAAAAGCCCGGTCCCCTTATGTGGGGCCGGGCTCGTTTGTTTTTGGGTCTGTGATCCTAAAGCTGACTCAGCTCGCTCTGGGTGGCCAGGCGGGCACCGTGCTTTTTCAGGCTCGCTTCGGCTGCAGGGATGTCTGATACCTTGCAGATGACATAAGCCTTGCCGCTTCTGCCTCCGAGGAAGCAGTAGAGGTATTCAACGTTTACATTTGCTTCTGTAATATAGGAAAGTATTCTGAAAAGTCCGCCGGAAACGTCAGGTACTGCTACAGCGACCACCTCGCTGAGGGAGGAAACATAGCCTGCCTCCTTGAGCACCTCTGTGGCCTCGTCCACATCCCTTACGATTATCCTTGCAAGACCGAAGTCGTTGGCCTCCGCAAGAGAGAAGGCTCTCATATCGATGCCCTTGTCGGACAGAGCCTTGGAAAGCTCCATCAGTGTGCCGGGACGGTTTTCAATAAATACGGAAATCTGCTTTACGCTCATGGTATTCTCCTTATATCATAACTGCCTTAAAGCCTTGTATGCTTTTATTATACCCCAAGGCGGGCAGCTTTTGGGATGCAATTTATAAAAGTATTTATATTTTTCTCCGGTCTATAACTCTTACAGCCTTGCCTTCGGAGCGGACTATGGACTTGGGTGCCACCAGTGTTACCTTCGCCTTTATGCCGAGCATGTTCTTCAGACCCTCGGAAATGGCTGCCTGATGGTTGGAAATTGCGCCCATGCTGTCGGCGAACATCTCCGGAGTCAGCTCCACCTTAACCTCGAAGGTGTCGGTGTTGTTGACGCGGTCTACGATTATCTGGTAATTGGGTGTGTAGCCGAGGTTGAGCAGCACAGTCTCGATCTGGCTCGGGAATACATTCACGCCGCGGATGATGAGCATGTCGTCGGTGCGTCCCTTGGGCTTGCTGATCCTTACGTGGGTGCGGCCGCAGGAGCAGGGCTTGTGGGATAGTGCCACGATGTCCTTGGTGCGGTAGCGTATCATGGGGAAGGCTTCCTTATCCACGGCGGTGATGACCAGCTCACCGTACTCGCCGTCGGGCAGATGCCTGCCGGTCTCGGGGTCGATGACCTCTGCGATGAAGTGGTCCTCGTTGATGTGCATACCGTTCTGCTCGGAGCACTCGAAGGCAACGCCGGGGCCGGAAAGCTCGGTAAGACCGTAGATATCGTAGGCCTTGATGCCGAGGGTCTCCTCTATGCTGTGCCGCATCTCTTCAGACCAGGCTTCAGCTCCGAAGATGCCCGCCTTGAGGGGGATCTGATCGGGTGTCAGGCCCATCTCCTTCATGGATTCGCCCAGATAGGCGGCATAGGAGGGTGTGCAGCACAGAATGGTGGCCTGAAGATCCTGAATGAACATGATCTGGCGCTCCGTATTGCCTGAGGACATGGGCACTGTAAGGCTTCCCACCTTGTGGCTGCCACCGTGGAGACCGGCTCCTCCGGTGAAGAGGCCGTAGCCGTAAGCAACCTGGACCACGTCCTTTTTAGTGCCGCCTGCGGCCATAATGGCTCTTGCGCAGCAGTCCTCCCAAAGATCGATGTCGTGCTGGGTATAGAAGGCTATGACTCTTTTTCCTGTGGTCCCGGAGGTGGACTGGATGCGGACACAGTCCTCAAGCGGAGCTCCCAGAAGTCCGTAGGGATAGGCATCCCTGAGATCTGCCTTGCTGAGGAAGGGGAGCTTACCGATATCTTCGATACCCTTGATATCCTCCGGGGTCACCCCCAGCTCCTCCATCTTTTTGCGATAATAGGGGACGTTTTCATAGACCCTCTTTACCTGGGCTGCCAGCCTTTCGCTCTGCCACTGTGTTATCTGCTCTCTTGAAGCAGTTTCTATGTCCTTCTGATAATAATTTTCCATAATAAAAAATGCCTTTCTGTGTTAAAGCTTAAAGAAAGAAATAAAAAGCTAAATTTTACTGACAATCAAAACTATTCCCCCTCGGGGGGAAAAAAGGATCTGTCAGCAAAACCACAGCGCGCAATGACATCCTTCATTGCGCTGGCATTGGGGTTTTCCAGTATGTTTCTTTTAACTCTGCTTACGGTGGCAGTGCTGGTGCCTGTCTTCTTCTGGACGTCGGTATAGACCATATTCTGCATAAGGCATACGGCAACTTCAAAACGCTGCTCCATGCTCTTCAGCTCGGTAGGGGAGCACAGATCCTCAAAGAAAAGTCTGCATTCTTCGGCGTCTTTTATGTTAAGTATGGCTTCATACAGCGCTTCGCTGCGGTCCAATGTGGTATTCTTGGCCATCCGTAATGCCTCCTTTCTTCAATGATCCCGTAAGCTGTTTTTGACTGTTTGGAATTTTAACACATTAAAGTGAGTAAGTAAAGAGTTTTTTATTGACAAGATGAAAATTAATGATATACTTTTACGAGTGAAAGCGATAAAGCGTAAAAGCTAAGGTCGCCAAAGAAAGGAAATATAAAAGAAAATGCCAATCACAGACCTGCTGGAGAGAAACAGCAAACTATACGGTAGAGAGACCGCCCTTGTAGAGATCAACCCTGAAGTAACCGAAGCTCCAAGAGTCAGCTGGAGAGAATACGAGCTTATACAGTCCACCAGCTCCATGCCTTACCGCAGGGAGATAAGCTGGAGGGTCTTCGACGAAAAGGCCAACAGAGTGGCCAATCTTCTGATGGACAGGGGCATCAAAAAGGGCCAGAAATGCGCCATACTGCTGATGAACTGCCTGGAATGGCTCCCCATATACTTTGGAATACTCAAGATGGGCGGCATTGCCGTTCCCCTCAATTTCAGATATACAGCTGACGAGATCGACTACTGCCTTAAGCTGTCGGATGCGGATGTACTGTTCTTCGGCCCTGAGTTCATCGGCCGTGTGGAGGACATCTTCCCCAAGATCTCCAGCCAGATGATACTTTACTATGTGGGCGACAACAAGCCCAGCTTTGCGGAGAGCTATCAGGAGCAGGTGAACAACTGCGTTTCCAAGTCCCCCAGGATACTGCTGGAGGATACGGACGATGCCGCGATCTATTTCTCCTCCGGCACCACAGGCTTCCCAAAGGCCATTCTTCTGGACCACATGGCGCTGCTTCAGTCTGCCAGGATGGAGGCAAAGCACCACGAGACCACTCACGACGACATCTTCCTCTGCATACCGCCCCTTTATCATACCGGCGCCAAGATGCACTGGTTCGGCTCCCTGTTTACGGGCAGCAGAGGAATAATCCTCAAGGGCAACAAACCCCAGGCTATTCTGGATGCGGTGTCCAGCGAGCGCTGCACCATAGTATGGCTGCTGGTGCCCTGGGCTCAGGACATACTGGCTGCCTTCGACAGGGGCGAGCTGGATCCTGCCAATTACCATCTTTCTCAGTGGAGGCTCATGCATATCGGCGCCCAGCCTGTGCCGCCTTCACTCATAAAGCGCTGGATGGCTTATTTCCCCAACCACAAGTATGACACAAATTACGGTCTCTCCGAATCCACAGGCCCGGGCTGCGTGCATCTTGGAATGGAGAACATAAATAAGGTCGGCGCCATCGGTGTGCCAGGTTTTGGCTGGGAATGCAAGATAGTTGACGAAAATTATACTACTGTTAAGCAGGGCGAAGTAGGCGAGCTTTGCGTAAAGGGCCCCGGAGTTATGAAGTGCTACTACCATAATCCCGAGGCAACGGCCGAGGTCCTCATGAAGGACGGCTACCTGCGCACCGGTGACATGGCAGAGCAGGATGCTGACGGCTTCTATTTCCTGGTGGACAGAAAGAAGGATGTTATCATATCCGGCGGCGAGAACCTTTACCCCGTGCAGATCGAGTCCTTCCTGGCTGCAAATCCCAAGATCCACGATGTGGCCGTAATAGGTCTTCCGGACTCCAGACTTGGCGAGATAGCTGCGGCTATAGTCCAGGTGAAGGAGGGCATGGAGCTTACGGAGGAGGAGCTGGACCGCTTCTGCCTGGATCTTCCCAGATACAAGAGGCCCAGAAAGTACATCTTCGCAGATGTTCCGAGGAATGCCACCGGCAAGATAGAAAAGCCCAAGCTCAGAGAGCGCTACGGCGGCGTAAGGCTGGTAGAGGCACAGAATAAAGCATAAAAAACGATCCCGCGCTGTATCGGCGCGGGATCTTGCTTTTTTGAGATCTTACTTTTAAAGTATCACGTTCTTCTGGTCTCCGTCCAGCCAGGCGCGGAGATTGTCAAATACTATCTCAGCCCTCAGGGTCATGGATTCTGCGGTGGCGAAGGCGATGTGAGGAGTAAGCAGGGTGTTCTTTGCATGCAGCATCTGGGTTTCCGCGGGAAGCGGCGGCTCCTTTGTGAATACATCGATGGCAGCACCTGCTATAACGCCCTCATTCAGGGCTCTGGCCAGATCGTCCTCGTTGCAGACGGGGCCTCTTGCCACATTGATGAGCAGGGCTGTGGGCTTCATAAGGCTGAGCTTTGCATAGTCGATCATGCCCCTTGTGCTTTCGTTCAGCGGGCAGTGGAGGACCACGATGTCAGAGCGCTTAAGAAGCTCCTCCTGAGACAGCTGCTGAACATAGGCAGGGTAGTCGCTGTGCCAGCTTCTGCTCTGGGCCAGTACCTTGCAGCCGAAGGCGTGGAGCAGTTCGCCTGTGCGGCGTCCTATGTTGCCAAAGCCTATTATGCCGACGGTCTTTCCCTTGAGCTCACTGCCCACAAGGCCGTCCTTGGTGCCGCCCGCTCTTACTCTTTCCTGCGTCTGGGGAATGTTCCTGAGCATGGAAAGGGCCATGCCTATCACAAGCTCGGATACAGCTTCGTTGGAATAGCAGGAGGCATTGCTCACCTTAACTCCTTTAGCCTTTGCCGCGTCAAGCCCCACATGGTCGACACCCGTAAAGGCCACATCTATGAACTGCAGCCTGGGGCAGGCCTCGATTACGCTGCCGGGCATGGGCATGTTGGCGATTATCATGGCATCGGCATCCTTTGCCTCTTCGATCAGCTTGTCAGTATCTGTGGTCTTCGCAAATTCCGCGAACTCGACCTCACCCTCAAAGGGCTTTTTAAAGCCCTCCAGCTCTTCCTTGGATATGCCCAGGGACTCCAGTATCACAACTTTTTTCATATCTGTTTTGAACCTCCTGTCAGTTTTTATCTATCATAGCACAGCCCGGTTAAAAAGATAAGCCTCAGTGACAAATATTTGCCCTTCAGGACATCCATCACCAGTCCTTATAAAAATCTATCAGATAATTCCAGAGATCCTTCTGTATCTTTTTTGTATTCCCTGCGGATCTCAGCAGATACACATCATTGCTTCTGGGTTCAGAAAAGGGGACCGAGGAAAAACCATAGTATCTGGCAAGCGACCGGTTACCGATAGAGACAGCCTGTCCGTTTCTTACCATTTCAGCCATTACATCGTGGCTGTTGCTGAAGAGCAGCATATTAAGCCTGCTCAGGTCCAGCTCCGGAAATACAGAGGCCAGCTCCTGATAGAAATAGCCATCCGGATCTCCGCATACGATTTTATAGTTCAGAAGATCGTCATAGGATACAGAGCTCTGGCGGGTCAGAGGATGACTGTCGTGGCAGAGGACCTCCACGGGGTCCGCAAGGAGCTTTCTGCATTCAAAGCCCTGGGAATTCAATACCTGATGACATTCAGTTTCCCTGAATACAGCAATATCCCATCTTTCTATCTCGTCCATGAGCGTTCCTGAAATATCCTCAGCGTCCAGATCCTGATGCCTTATGGATATGCTGTCATGGATGCTGTAGAAATCACTTATGGCACGGGGCAGCTCAATGGCTCTGAGCCTTGCGGAGCTTAGCATGCGCAGGGCGTTTGCATCCTTTATGCGCTGCTGGTTGGCGAGCCTTACGAGCTTGTCGTATTCCTCCTCCACATTCTGCGCCTGAGTACAGAAGAGCACCCCTTCAGGTGTGGGATTGATGCTCCTTGTGGTCCGCTCAAAGAGGCTAAGACCCAGCTCCTTTTCAATGGTTCTCAGCTGCTGGGAAAGCAGGGGCTGAGTCACATGCAGGACTGAGGCGGCTTTTGTGAGGTTTCTGTATTTATATATTGCTGAAATGTAGCGTAGCTGTGCTATATCCATTGGATCAGTCTCCTTTATCTGTCGATATATTATTGTATTTATAATTATACATTATTAATCAGCCGTTACAATTTATTTTTTCTGCAAAGGCCTGTCTGTTATACTTTAGCTGTAAAAAGCAGCATAGAAGAGGGACCGTCATGGAAAAGAAAAACACAGGAACCTATTATCTGATGTTCATATCTTCGATGGTGATCTATGGAACGATAGGCATCTTCAGAAGATACATCCCGCTGTCATCAGGGCTTCTTTCCTTTACCAGAGGCCTGTTGGGAGCTGCGTCTTTGTTCATCTTCACCTACAGGACCAAGGGAGGGCTTAAGAAGCGGCTGAGAGGCATACCTGCCTCAAAAATCGCGGTGCTGGCTCTTTGCGGTGTGATCCTTGGCGTAAACTGGATCTTCCTGTTTGAAGCTTTCAACTACACAACAGTGGCCATAGCGACACTATGCGCCTATTTTCAACCCATCATAGTAATACTTCTTTCTCCGCTGATTTTCAGGGAGAGGCTGACACCGCTGAGGCTTGGCTGCGCCGGAGCTGCGATCGCCGGCATGGTCCTGCTTTCAGGCGCCTTTGGCCAGGAGCTTCCGCCTACCCACTCTAAGGGCGTGGCTCTTGGCCTTGCTGCAGCCCTCTGCTATGCCACCATAGTGATACTGAATAAAAAGCTTACAGGGGTGGATGGCTATGACAGGACCGTGATCCAGCTGGGCTCAGCCACTCTGGCGCTGCTGCCTTATCTCCTTCTGACGAAGGGCTTCAGCGGCGTACAGCTGGACGGAAGGGCAGTTCTGATGCTCCTTATCGTTGGTCTTGTGCACACGGGCTTTGCCTACGGCCTGTATTTTGGCAGCGTGGAGCACCTGCGTGCCCAGTCGGTGGCAATTCTCAGCTATCTTGATCCTGCTGTGGCTCTTCTTGTTTCAGTCACCATTCTGAAGGAGCCCATGAGCCTGCTGAGCCTTGCAGGAGCCGTCCTGATAATCGGAGCCGCTCTTTGCAGCGAGCTTTTCGGCAACAAATGATATAACGCATTTCAATGCTTTAAAATTCACAAGGAGGAAAAAATGAACCAGTACAAACTTGATGTTGAAGCCCCAAAATCCTGTACCTTCGTTACAAGGCAGCTGCCTGAGGTTACAGTAGAGCAGAGAACAAGGGCTCTTGAAGCAACTCATTACAATGAATTTGCTTTCCCCGCAGGCCTGCTTTATGTGGACTGTCTCTCCGACTCCGGCACCACGGCTATGACAGACAAGCAGTGGTCTGCCATGTTCCTGGGCGATGAAGCCTATGGAAGAAACAAGGGCTATTATGTTCTTCTGGACACCATGAGAGACGTTTTCGAGAGGGGAGATAACCAGAAGAAGCTCATCAATCTCATCAGAAACGGTGAGGATATCGACGATGTCGAGAAGATGATGGATGAGCTTTACCTTGTGGACTGCGAGGGCGGCTTCTTCAACGGCGGATCATTCCAGCTGGAAAGACCCAATACCTTCATCATTCCCCAGGGCCGCTGCGCTGAAGCGCTGCTCTTCGATGTAATAAAGCCTCTGCTGGCAAAGCGCTATCCCGGCAGAGTATTCACCATCCCCTCCAATGCACACTTCGACACCACAGAGGGCAATATCAAGCAGATGGGCTCCATCCCCAGGAATCTCTTCCACAAGGAGCTTCTGTTTGAGGTCCCCGAGGGCGGTAAGTACGAAAAGAATCCGTTCAAGGGCAATATGGATATGGACAAGCTGAAGGCTCTGGTGGAGGCAGTAGGCGTGGAGAACGTGCCAATGATCTACAGCACCGTCACCAACAACTCCGTATGCGGCCAGCCTGTTTCCATGGCCAACATCCGCGAGGTGTCCGAATATGCCCACAGCTTCGGTATCCCCTACATTATGGATGGCGCCCGCTGGGCGGAAAACTGCTATTTCATCAAGATGAACGAGGAGGGCTACGCCGACAAGTCCATCCCCGAGATCGCAAAGGAAATGTTCTCTTACTTCGATGCAGTCTGCGCATCTCTTAAGAAGAACGGTCACTCCAATATGGGCGGTCTGCTCTGCTTCCGCGACAAGGGCTATTTCTGGAAGAAGTTCTCTGAATTCAATGAGGACGGCAGCGTTAAGACCGATATCGGTCATCTGCTGAAGGTCCGTCAGATCTCCGCCTATGGCAACGATTCCTACGGAGCCATGTCCGGTCACGATATCATGGCTCTTGCTCAAGGCCTCTACGAGGAGCAGCGCTTCTCCTATCAGCACGAAAGAGTTTCCCAGGTGGAATATCTTGCCCAGGGGCTTCACAATGCAGGTGTCCCCGTGGTGCTGCCCGCCGGTGGTCACGGTGTATATATCGATGTGGATAAATTCTTCGATTACAAGAGGGGTCACGAGAGCTTTGCAGGTCAGGCACTGTCCCTTGAGATGATACGCCGCTACGGGATCCGCTGCTCAGAGCTTGGAGATTTTTCCATGGAATATGACCTTAAGACACCCGAACAGCAGGCTGAGGTCTGCAATGTGGTCCGCCTTGCCATAAACCGCAGCCAGTATTCCAAGCAGCACATGGATTACATCATCGCAGCAGCCGCACAGCTTCATAAGGACAGGGATACCATCCCCAATCTTAAGATCACCTTCGGCCGCGATCTGCCCATGCGCCACTTCCACGCCTGGTGCGAGCCCTATGCTCCCAGCAAGGAAGAGCTCTGCGATCAGTAAATAATACAAGCAGATAATTTGCCGCAATAATAAAAGCCTCCGGATGCATTTTTGCGCCTCCGGAGGCTTTTATCATGAAAGGGTCATTTATTTGTTTGCGTCGCCAAGAGCCTCGCTCTGCCTTACGGTTACCTTCTTGTCGTAGCCGGAGAAGGCGTCATCCACAAGGGCTTTGTCCGGAGCGGGAGTTATAAGGCTTACAAGAGGGACTATCACAAGGCCTGCAAGCATGCAGAAGGCGCCTGCATTGATGGGGCTCTGAAGAAGGGCGGGGAAGCTGCTTCTTGCCAGCATGTTGGCTATCATGACCACCGAGGAGAAGGCGAAGCTCACCCAGCAGGAGGCCTTGGTGGTACGCTTCCAGTAGAGGCCGAACATGAAGGGTGCCAGGAAGGCTCCAGCAAGAGCGCCCCAGGAAACTCCCATGAGCTGGGCGATGAAGGTCACGTTCCTCTTGTACTGGATTATGGCTATCACCACGGAGATCGCGATGAATACCACGATCAGGGCTCTCATTATTCCAAGCTGCTTTTTTTCGTCCATATCCTTTATGATGTAGCCCTTGAGCATATCAAGAGTCAGGGTGGAGCTTGAGGTCAGCACCAGAGAGGACAGGGTGGACATGGAGGCGGAGAGCACCAGTATGACCACCACTGCGATCAGTATATCGGGAAGGCCGGAGAGCATGGCAGGGATGATGGAGTCGAAGCCATTTGCCGCAATGTCCACGCGGTCAGAGAAAAGTCTTCCGAAGCCGCCCAGGAAGTAGCATCCGCCTGCCACGATGAAGGCAAATACGGTGGAGATGATCATGCCCTTGTTGATGGCGCTTTCGCTTTTTATGGCATAGAATTTCTGCACCATCTGGGGGAGGCCCCAGGTACCAAGAGATGTGAGGATGACCACGCCGAGCAGATTGAGAGGATCAGGCCCGAAGAAGGAGCTGAAGATCCCGGGAGCGGTGGAGACCGCAGGATCCGAGATGCTGGCCAGTCCCTCGAGGGCTGCCATGAATCCACCCTGGCTCTTCAGCACTGCTCCTATAACGGCGCAGATCCCGAAGATCATGATTATTCCCTGGATGAAATCGTTGATTGCTGTGGCCATGTAGCCGCCTGCGATAACGTAGATGCCTGTCAGAACTGCCATGACGATGACGCAGACCGAGTAGTCGATGTTGAAGGCCATGGCAAAAAGCCTTGAAAGGCCGTTGTAGAGGCTGGCGGTGTAGGGGATAAGAAAGATGAAGATGATGGCCGACGAGCAGACCTTGAGGGCCTGACTGTCAAAGCGCTTTCCGAAGAACTGGGGCATGGTGGCGCTTCCGATGTGCTGGGTCATGATGCGTGTGCGGCGGCCCAGGATGGCCCAGGCCATCAGGGAACCGATAAGGGCGTTCCCTATGCCGACCCAGGTGGAGGCGATGCCGTATTTCCACCCGAACTGACCTGCATAGCCGACGAATATAACAGCACTGAAATATGATGTTCCGTAGGCGAAGGCGGTGAGCCAGGGGCCCACGCTGCGGCCGCCCAGTACGAACCCGTCCACATTGGTGGCATGACGTCTGCAGTACAGACCTATGGCCACCATTACGCCAAAGAAAACGATCAGCATCAGTGCTTTGATAAACATTTTGAATTACCTCCGAATAAAGTCTTTTACGCGTTAAAGCGTTTATGTGTAGAAGTGTAGTGCTTTAGAGCAATAAAGTCAAGCACTTTTTTCACGTTTTTTATTGTTTATTTATACAGGAAAACGTGTTATTCTATATGCTAAATCGATGAAAGAGGGTATATATGTATTCGAACAGGATGACAAAGCAGCTGAGCGTACTTCCCAGCTTTTCCGATTACAGCAGCGGACTGGGACTGTACAGCATCTTCAATATTTTTCAGGACCTGGCGGGGGAGCATGCCTGCCAGATAGGCGTGGGCGCCGTGGACCTGCGTAAAAAGGGCATGGTCTGGGTCATCGCCAAGACCCGGCTTAAGATATGCGGCCCCCTGCCGGGCATCACAGAATATTTCGATGCTCTCACCTGGCCGGGAAAGCATAAGGGTATAGTGGATCCCCGTTACTACAGGCTCTCTCAGAACGGCAGGGTATTCGCCGAGGGCAAGAGCGAATGGGTGGTGCTTAATGAGGACTCTCAGAAGATGGTCAATTTCGACAACATCTTTCCAGAGAACTTTGAGTTTTATGAAGAAGAGGCTGCGCCCGGCAGATTCGGCCGCATCGACCCGGATTTTGAGGGCTGCCCGGTCCTTGGAGGCCACAGGATAAAGTCCACGGATGTGGATTTTGTAGGCCACATGAACAATGTTGCCTATGTGAGGGCGGTTGAAAACTGCCTGTCCAGGGAACAGCTCAATGCCCTTAAAATCAGGACTATAGACATACATTACAAGCGTCAGAGCTATGAAGGGGAACAGCTGGTCTTCCGCTTCAGAAAGGCTGAAGGAGGCTACGAGCTTGGAGCCTTCGTCGATGACAGGAACGTGCTGCTGGCAAGGATAGAGCTGGCAGAGCAGGGGAGCGCTGATGAAGCATAAGAAGGCAGCGCTTACAGTTTTATATATTCTGGATATTCTGTGGGTGCTTTTCATATTCGGCAGGTCCATGAAGCCGGCTCCGGAGTCCTCCCTTGAAAGCGACTGGATCCTGAACCTGGTGCATATCTTTATCCCCTCCGCCACAGAGCATTTTGTGCGGAAGCTGGCCCATTTTACAGAATTCGGGATACTGGGCCTTCTGGTAAGCCTTACAGAGTCCATGAGAAGCTCTGAGAGCCGCGTCATTGCCGCCGGATCCCTTTTCGGCCTTGCAGTTGCCATATGCGATGAGCTGATACAGCTTACGAGTCCCGGCCGAAGCTGCCAGATAAGCGATATGCTGCTGGATTTTTCCGGAGCTCTTGCCGCAAGCCTTTTCGTTTGGGCTCTGCTTTGGCTCATTCGGAAGAAAAGGACTGATGCGGACCATATATGATAGGGGCTGAACAAAATAAAAAGCGCAGGAGATGTTCCTGCGTTTTTTAATGCACGGCTGACCAGATCTTTGACCCCACACCTGCCTTTACCGGATTTTCCGAGGACTTACTTCTAAGCTATGCCATGATCACGCCCGCCTTCTGCGTGCGCTTACGTGGGTCCCTTTGCCCATAGCTGGCCTGGACTTGCAATCTCAGACCCGTGCACAAGGGGCATTTTACAGCAAAATAAAGCGGCCTGCAAGAAAAATCGCAGGCCGCAGTTTTAATCTTCCGGTATTTTACTTTGTGAGCTGCTCAAGAGCCGCAAGCCTTAAGGCTACGCAGAACACATCGAGAGCCTTCTTAAGCTCCTTGATGGAGGGATAGCTGGGGGCGATACGGATATTGCGGTCCCTTGGATCCTTTCCGTAGGGGAAGGTGGCACCCGCATTGGTCAGCACCACGCCTGCCTCCTTGCAGAGCTCCCAGGTCCTCTTTGCCAGGCCGTCAGCGGTATCCAGACTGATGAAGTAGCCTCCCTTAGGATGCTTCCACTCGGCTATTCCAAGAGGTGCAATCTCCCTTTCCAGAGCCTCGTGTACCGCATCGAACTTGGGCTTCATTATTTCAGCATGCTTCTTCATCAGGGCGATGGTATGCTCCTTGTCCCTCAGATAGCGTACATGGCGCAGCTGATTTGTCTTGTCGTAGCTGATGGTCTGTATGCCTATGAGCTTCAGCATATATTTCATGTTGTCCTCGCTGCATGCAAAGACGGAGATGCCTGTGCCGGGGAAGGTTATCTTGGAGGTGGAAGCGAATTCGAAGACCATGTCGCCCCGTCCGGCAGCCTTGCAGAGGCTCAGAATGTCGGGGAAGGGGACGTAGTCACCATCGAATTCGTGTACGCAGTAGGCGTTGTCCCACATAATGGTGAAGTCAGGAGCTGCGGGCTTCAGGTTTGCCATGCGCAGTATGGTCTCAAGGCTGTAGGTGACGCCGTCCGGATTTGAATATTTGGGCACGCACCAGATGCCCTTTACCGCTGGATCCTTCACCGCTTCCTCAACAGCGTCCATGTCAGGGCCATTTTCGGTCATCTCGATGTTGATCATCTCGAAACCGAAGCTCTGGGTGATGGCAAAATGGCGGTCATAGCCCGGAACAGGGCAGAGGAACTTGAGCTTTTCCTCCTTGCACCAGGGCCTCTCGCTGTGAAGAAGGCCATGGGTGTAGGCCTTGGCGATGGTGTCGTACATAAGAGTAAGGCTGGAATTACCGCCCACAAAGCACTGCTCCATCCTGCATCCCAAAAGCTCGGCGAAGAACCTCTTGGCGCTGGGCACGCCAGAGAGCTGTCCATAGTTTCTTGCGTCTATGTCGCCGTCATAGCAGAGCTCGGAACGGGTGAGGGCTGTCAGAATATCGCTCACCATATCCAGCTGCTGGGTGCTGGGCTTGCCTCTGGACATGTCCAGCTTAAGTCCCATGGACTTGTATTCCTGATATATCTTTTCTACGGCTTCCTTTTCTGCTTTGAGCTCGGCAGGTGTCAGCTGACTGTAGGGCTTTTTAATGTCGCTCATGACAAACTCCTTTTTGAAATTTCTATATATAATAAAATTCTTATAACAATTATTAGCGAAAACTATTATATACTTCTTTTGGCATTTTTATTATATCATATTGAGATTGTTGTTATCGATTTTATTTTTAATGTATATTATTAGTGAAATATAATAAAAGAAGCGTATAATGAATATAGTACACAAAAAACTGCTTATATTGACTGTACTGCATCAATGTTGTATATTATATGTGAACCGGTTCACTTACCGGCTGCCTTGTACTTTAGTGTTATATCAGCAGCATTGAAGGGAGGGAAAAATGCCGAAATACATAGCTAATTTAAGGGAAAGAATAACCGAAACGGCCAGAAGGCAGCTTCTTGACGGCGGTTATTCCGCAATGACTATCAGATCGATATCCGAGGAATGCGGCATAGCTGTCGGCACTGTTTATAATTATTACAAATCCAAGGACGACATCATAGCGACCTTCATGCTGGCGGACTGGCTTGAAATAACCGCGGATATGAAAAAGAACGTGGATGCTGCACAAAGCCCCGGCGAGGCTGTGGATGCCGTAAATGCAGGCCTGGAGAAATTCATCTCCATATACAGCAGTCTCCCTGAGGATGAAAAGGCCAGAGCAAGCTTCGGCGCCGCAGGTCCAAAGTGGCATTTAAAGCTGCGTTCCCAGCTGGCAGGTATACTCAAGCCCTGTTGCGAAAGGTGGGCCAGATGCTACACCGATGAATTCGAGGATTTCATAGCTGCCGAGATACTGGCAATGACCACAGAGGGCAAATACAAAAAGCACCGGCTTCACCTGCTGGAGCATTTTCAGGAGTAGCTCTCACAAAGCAATAAAGCCCGCCCCTTGGGGCGGGTTTTTGATTGTGAAGATAACGGATTCGTATTTATTCCTCCGCTGCGGATCCCAAGGCGCCGGAGATCGCAGCTGAGCTTGACCTTATAGGAAATGTTCAGGATGTGCTGCTGTCTGTCAACAGCAATCTTAAAAGCCTTGCATCCATTTACGTAGCCACACCCGGATGCTTCTCCTGTGCAGCTTCTTGGCAATGTGCGGGCGGCTGTGGACAGGTTTACAGGCGATACGGAGCAGTTTGACGATCTTACCATGCTTGGCCTGGAATACAGGGGGCCGCAGAGCTGAAGCAGATAAACAGATGATATGAGGGTTATAGGACAAAACGTGTTGGTGACTAGTTCCACAAAATAGGGAAATC
>JAEEPD010000140.1 GCA_016284575.1 Bacillota bacterium
GTTCGATAAAGGCAGAGGTCCTGAAGCGCATTGCTGAGGCGGCGTCGTTAAGCACGATATGTTCGAGCGTCGTGCACGGTATGGCGGGGCGGTCCGCCATAGCGAGGGTCGTTAAGCCGGGTGCCGACTGTAGGCACCCGGTGCGTTCCCGAGCGTGCCGAAACAGCGACGAACAGATCGATTGCTTAACAGCTGCCGAAGCCCTTGCGCTGAGGGCCTCTGCTTTATCGTATAGTGTGACAAACAGAACCGTCCCCATTGTCACATAAAAAGGACTGTCTGCGCTTCTGCAGACAGTCCTCTTAAATTGTCATTATGGGGCGGCCTCTGTATGGCCTGCATTAAGTTCATGCTAACAAAGACCAGTGCCTGAGAATGCGGTATCTCGTAGAGGGCCTCTTGGTCCATGTCGCCTTCGGGCTCGCTGATGCCGGAGGAGATGCACTTCATCAGTGGTTACAGCTCTATCGCGCATGCATTCCTGCCGGTGTTATCCGGTAACCGGATCCCAATAGCCCGAAAGTATGTGATCAGGGGGTATTTTCATCTGCTGCAAAGGCGGGTAGATGCATGGCTAGGGTGATCAGTCAGACCATCGGCACCATGACAGGAACTCGTTTTCGCATGATTTGTATTACTCCTTTGTCTTGTTTTCAATGAGTTTGATCAGTTCAGCGATATCGTCGGCCTCAGACCCGGGGGAAAGGTGTTCATGAGCTGAAGCCTCGCGGGGATCGTTCAATGCCTCCACTTCCAGAGGAGTCATCTCCCTGCTGAGGTAGCCTTCGTGCTTCATTACACGGGAGATAAGTGCCACCAGGTAGCTGGGCGGAGTGGATACACCCTGCTCCCAATGCTGGATGTTCGCCACGGGAATACCAAGATAGGCCGCAAAGCGATTCTGACTCATTTTAGTGATCGTTCTGAGTGCTCTGATAATATTCATGACAATCCTCCATTCTATATATAGATTTTATGTGTACAATACTTTTCAGTCAAGGGAAATCAAAAAAATACTTCAGCAGAGTGAAGTATTTTTGATATTTATTGATTAGACAGCCCTTTTTATACCTAAAATCTGTTTTAAATGTCTTTAAGAGCCAGCTGTATATCCTCCGAGCTCAGCAGCTCCAGCTCGCTGTCGGAGAGATCCTCCTGCCCTGCCAGACGGTCCGCCTGGGCATGAATGGCCTTCTCGAAGATGTTTCTTGCGGTCCTGGCATTGCCGAAGTGGTCGTCCCGCTCATCGTAAAGCAGCTCAAAGCTGCCGAGCAGGCGGTTCTCCGCAGAATCCTCCAGCCTGTAGCCGTTTCTCTCGCAGAAGCGCCTGAATATGGCCATAAGCTCCTCCCCGGTGTAGTCCGGGAATTCAAAATACTTGTTGAAGCGGGACTGAAGCCCCGGATTCGAATCTATAAACTCGTGCATCAGCTCTGTATAGCCGGCCACGATCACTATGAGCTCGTCCCTGTGGTCCTCCATGGCCTTCAGGATGGTCTCCACAGCCTCCCGGCCGAAAAAATCCCTCTCATCGTCAGTGAGAGCGTAGGCCTCGTCTATGAAGAGCACGCCTCCCATGGCTTTTTCAATTACAGCCTGGGTCTTGATGGCCGTCTGGCCCAGATAGCCGGCCACCAGAGAGCTTTTGTCGCACTCCACCAGCTGCCCCTTGGGAAGCAGCCCCATCTTGTGATAAAGCTTGCCCACAAGCCTTGCAACGGTGGTCTTGCCTGTGCCCGGGTTTCCGGTAAACACCAGGTGATAGGACACGGCAGGTACCTTCATGCCCCGCTCCTTGCGTATTTTGGAGACCTTTATGAAGTTCATAAGGCTGTGAACATCCTGCTTAACCTTTTCAAGCCCCACAAGGCTGTCCAGCTCCTCCATCAGCTCCTCAAAGCTTTCCTCATCGTCATCACTGCCGGAACTGCCCTCTGCAGCACCTGCGGCAGGCTGGTCGTCCTCCTGAACATAGCTGTCGTCCTTGATCTCCGTCACCTTGCCGAAATTGTTGAAGGAGCGGGATATCTGCACGCCCTCCACATAGGCATCGGCTCTGAAGCGCTCCACCATGTCCAGGATGTTGTTGGCCTCGGGTATGGTGAAGTCTCCGTTGATGGCGGCTGAGCCCACCAGAAGATCGTTGAATTTCTGAAGGAAGCGGTACACCAGATCCGGCTTGGACTTCCGCACATTGGCCACGAAGGCGCTGAAAAAGGCAGGCACCGCAAACATCACGTTCAGGTCCCTGTAGCCCGCCATGGCAGCCCTTATGGATGCCTCGCTGTATTTATCTCCGCAGACCGCATCCAGCAGAGCCTTGTAGTCCGGCGAATAGAGCTCGTTGCCGCTCCAGATCTTGGTGACGGCATCGAAGTAAAAGCCCTCGAAGGCGCTTTTATCAGCCTCCGGCAGGTTTTTTGCCACCAGCTCAAAGAGCGCGTCGTATTCTTTTTTTATTTCCTGAAATTTGTTCATGTTTCACCGCCTGCTTTGCCTCCTGTAAGCGACTGCTATATATTTTATCACAACTGCGCAAAAAAAGAAGCTCCACGTGAAGGCGGAGCTTTGATTTGCTGCGGAAACTGCAGCTGCGAAGCAGGGCCTAAGCCTGCTGGATATCGTGGATGGGGAGATCGTAGACCTTTTCGTAGTCTGGAATGTTCAGACTTCTGAAGTATTCCCAGCATTCGTCTATGAGCTTCTGGTCGCCAAAGGCTTCCAGAGCGCCCTGGGCCAGGACCTTGGAGGCTCTTTCCATAGCCTTCATGCCCACGGTGGTGCCTGAACAGGCCGTTACTGTCCAGTGGTGACCGGGAGCAGCCTTCACCACGCCGCCGCCGTGGATGTGGGCAGTGGGGCAGAAATACGAGATGTCCGCGGTGTCGGTGCAGGTGGTTCCGATGCCCCACTCCTCGTACTCCTTCTTGCAGAAGGGAAGCACATCCTCGGTCTTGTCGGGAGCAGCCTCTCCGGTATAGTCCCTGGTGAGATTCTTAGCCCACTCGATCTCCTCCGGGCTGTACTCGATCTCCGGTATGATCCTGGAGACCGCATCCAGATGCCTGCAGAGGGGTTTATTTTCGTAGAAATAGGGGATGATGAAGATGAGATTGGCATCCAGCTTCGTGTCTGTCATGTGGGCTGCGCCCTCGGCGTTCTTTACGACCCTGTCGTAGAGGTCCCGCACCACATCGTTGTGCTGCGCCCTGCAGAAGTACTTGACCGCCGCATAGTCGGGAACGATGTTGGGAGCCATGCCGCCGTCGGTGATCTGATAGTGGAAACGGCACTCGGTCTTGACGTGCTCTCTCAGGAATTCACTGCCCATATTCATCAGCTGGACCGCATCCAGAGCGCTTCTGCCATTCCAGGGGGCGCCGGCCGCATGGGCGGACTTGCCGTGGAACTCAAAGGTGGCAGCCATTACGCATAAGGGGTGCTGAGGCTCGGTGCTGAACTCGCCGCTGCCGGGATGCCACATGATGGCCATGTCCATGTCCTTGAAGGCACCGTCCTTAGCAAGCAGAGCCTTGCCTCTGCCAACCTCCTCTCCAGGGCACTCCACCATGCGAAGGGTCCCCTTGATGCCCTCCTTTTCCATGGCGTAGCGCAGAGCGCAGGCCGCTCCCATGCAGGCTCCGGCGATCAGGTTGTGACCGCAGCCCTGTCCTGGTCCCTCGATGGGGTCTCTGTGGTCCACAGCGCCATTGCCAAGGCCCGGGAGGGCGTCCAGCTCTCCTATTATGCCTATGACGGGCTTTCCGCTGCCGTACTCGGCAATGACGGCATTTCCTGTCTCGCAGAAATCAAAGCCCTGGCCTGCCTTGGTCTTCACCGCGTCCGGGAAGCCGTGGGTCCTGGCAAACTGAAGAGCCGCCTCCGCTGCGTGATAGGTCTTAAGCCCCAGCTCCGGATGCTCCCAGATATCCTTTGTCATTTCAAAAAGCTCGGCGCCGTATTTTTCATACCATTCGGCTATCCATTTGTTGAGTTTATCGTATTTCATGCTTTTCTCCTTGGTTCTCAGAGCAATATCCTTTCGCTTTTGATTTTATGGCTTTACGCTTCCTTTAGCAACAAAAATGCAAAAAATACGGAAGCAATGCAGGTCCTCCCGGCCTCCGAAGGTCTTTTTTGCACTGGGAACATACCAAGCTCCCGCTTTATGATATACTGACTAAGTAAAACGAACTGTAAGGAAAAGAGGCTTATGAAAAAACCTTTTGCAAATATACTGAAAAAAGCAGCGGGGGTGCTGACAGCCCTTGCCATAGGCTGCGCCGCCCTTCCCCTTCCCGCCTTCGCCCAGGAGGCGGAGGGCTTTGAGCTGCAGAGGACCAACGAGAGGGTGCTGGATGAACAGCTGACTCTGGTGCAGCAGCAGCTGAGAAGCGAAGAGGATGGCTCCCTGCTGGCGGAAAACTATTATATCTACACCCCCGGCAGCTTCATAAAGCCGGTGGCTGCCTACGGAAACGACATACGGGGCGCGGCTTCCTATGCCAGGGCTCTGGAGATAGAGGATGAAAGGGGCCTGAAGGTCATAGGCGGAGCCAACGGGGACTTTTTCACCGTGGAGAACGGCATAGCCCAGGGCGTTGTGGTCCGGGACGGCATAGTCAGAAGCAGCGAGGACTCCGTGGGGGAATGCGTCGCCTTCGACGAAGAAGGGAATGCCCGCATCGGCCGCATGGAGCTTGTCATCATCCTTACGGATCTGGATCAGGACCGCAGCTTCAGCGGTCTCAGCTTCAACAAGGCCATGGATAAAAGGTCCGGACTCAGGCTTTTTTCCGCTGATTACGGCCCCTCCAACGCGGCCTACGGAGACACCTACAATGTCTGGATACATATAGATGAAGGCGAGGCGGCTATAGGAGGCAGCATACTTGGGACCATAGAGGAGGTCTTCGATTCCGACGAGGACCACTCCCTGGACGGGGAGCATCTTCTGCTTTCGGTCTACGCGGACACGGCTTATCAGTCCATCCTTCCGGTGATGCGGAGCCTGGCTGTGGGAGACAAAGTTGAGGTAAGCTTCAGCGCTGCCGAGGGCTGGGAGACGGTACGGCAGGCCATAGGAGGCGGCGTCCGGCTGGTGAAGGACGGTGCTGCCGAGGAATTTGAGGAGACGGGCAAGGCTCCTCGGACGGCCCTTGGAATAACGGCAGGCGGGAAGACCCTGCTTTACACCGCGGACGGCAGAAACAGCAGCCATTCCATGGGACTGAGCCTTGCCCAGCTGGCTCAGCGCATGCTTGACCTGGGTGCTGTGGATGCAATAAATCTCGACGGAGGCGGCTCCACCCAGCTTCATCTGGTCTGGCCCGGCTACGATAAGGACAATACTATAAACAAACCCACTGAAAACCGCCGCTGCGCCAATTATCTGATGTTTGCGGCGGAAAAGACTGAGCCCGCTGAGGCTTCAAGGCTATATCTCTACCGCTCCGACGACTATATTCTTGCGGGCTCTGCGGTGAGCCTGAACCTTAAGGCGGCGGACAAGGGTCTCAATCCTGCGGAAATAGCAGAGGATGCTGTCTACAGCTGGGACGAAGCCTTCGGCACAGTGGAGGAGGACCGCTTCATCAGCCTGCCCGGTGTGGATCAGCCTGTGAGCATAACAGCCCGAAGCGGAGATTTGAGCGCCAGCGCTGTCATAAACATTATCGGGACCCCGGACAGCATTGAGATCCTCGGTAAAAACGGAAAGCCCTTAAGCGGTGCCCTCAGGCTGGAGCCCGGGGAGAGCCTGCAGCTGTCGGCTTCAGCCGAATACCTGGGCCTTCCCATAAGGGCGGACCAGGGCAGCTTCAGCTGGGCAGTTCAGGGCGGCATAGGGGAGATCACCCCCGGCGCCATTTCTGCGGATTCCGTCAAGCCTGCCATGGTCTTCACAGCTGCCGAGCTGCTGAGCACCAGGGGCAGCATCACAGTCAGCGGAGGAGCCTGCTCCGCCTCCCTGGACATAATCATAGACAAGACCGCCCCGGACATCGACTGGTCCATCGAATACACTCAGCTGACGGCGGAGCTCTGGGATGAGATCGACGGAGCTCTCTCTCCTTCAAGGATCACGGTCAAGCTCGACGGGGAGAAGGCGGACTTCGATTACGATAAGGAGACGGGCCTTCTTGGCATGACCCTGCCGGACGACGGCCTGCTGCATCACATAATAATCGAAGCCTCTGACGAGGGCGGCAACTGGAGCCGGGAGGCTTTGGAATACGAAGCTTCGGGCTTTTCCATGGGCAGCATATTCGAGGACATGACCCAGGACCACTGGGCCACAAAATACGTGGAATACATGAACCGCCGGGGCATACTCAACGGCAAGGAGAGGGGCGACGCCCTTATCTACGAGCCGGACAGGACCATGTCCCGCCAGGAGTTCGCGGCGGTTATGATACGCATGCTCGGGATAGATACATCCCTTTACGAGGACCGGGAGTTCCCCTGGATTGACACCGACAGCATCTCCACTTGGGCCGTCCCCAGCGTGAAGGCGGCGGCAGCCCTTGGCATAATGGAGGGCAAGGGCAGCGGCGACAGGCTGCGCTTCGACCCCCTGGGGCAGATCACCAGGCAGGAAGCCTATACCGTGGTCGGACGCATCTGGAAGGATGACCGCTTCGGTCTGGACGATCTTTCCTCTGCAAACGACGCAGAGGACGTGGCCTACTGGGCCCTGCCCTACGTTCAGAGCCTGGCAGCAAGAAGGATAATCGACATAAAGGACGGCAGGCTCGATCCCCTGCTCCACATAACCAGAGCAGAGGTGGCCAAAATAATCTTCGAGTGCTGGTAGCAGGATAAACATATAAAAACAGACCCCGGAGCATTCGGGGTCTGTTTTATGATTATAGAAGCCCCTGTCCATCAAATGTCCAACAAAAAAGACTATCTGAATTTTTTTCAGACAGTCTTTGGTATAAAATTTTGTTCAGTTTCAGTCCGCGGCCTTTATATCGAAAGTATCATACCCGATATTGAGCTCGTATACGGTCTTGCTGCCGTCGGGGGCCTCGAGTATGAGATTTGTCTGTCCGCCTCTGGTAAACTCCGCATTGACTATATAGTCCTCCAGCGCCGACTGATAATCAATGCTGACCCTGCCAAAGCTCTCATCCTCCAGATAGACCTTGTAGCTGTCATCGAAGACGGCGCCTGCGCTGCCGCCATTCACCAGGGGCGTCGTTCTGTATGTGTTCCTGTTCACAAAGGAAAGGATCGACGCAGCCGTTATGATGACTATGCTGATGACGGCTCCGGCAGTCTTTATTTTTTTATCGTCGAAAATGGCGATGGGATACAGAAGCAGTGTGATGAAGCAGAATATGGCGCTCAGCAGGTGATGCGGGGGGAAGTACAGCGTTTTCGCCAGAAACTGCGAATAGTGAACGCCAAGAAGCAGCAGGATGGGTGTCAGTATAAGCAGTCCCCACCACTTGTTCTGCTTCATATAGTAACCGAAAAAGCCCATGGGAACAGTGAGCAGCGTCCAGATGAACCAGTAGCGGTAAAATCCGAACAGGCCCCACCCCAGCTCCGAAAAGGGCACCTGGATCAGGTAGACCAGGGGCTGGCTGACCAGAAAGAACACGAAGCACTTCAGGGCGGAATCCTTAGGGGAGCTGCTGTTCATAATGATGAGTATCCCAAACAGGATCCAGACCTCGAAGCTTATGGTGATATCCGCAAAGGATGTGTCCTTTGCCGACGGAAGCATCGCCATGATACCGGTATAGACACCTGCAAGGACCGCAAAAGCGAGCAGCCTTTTCCAGGTCAGGTCTATCCCTCCGAACAGTTTTTTGATTACAGGCACTATCTGTCCCTCCTTAAATCTCTGTGCATTCTTAAATCTTATCATCCCGCGAAAAAGGACTGTCTGATGGTTTCCTTCAAACAGTCCTTATGTTTTGTATAGACCGGCTATGCTCTAGTACAGCTTAGCGCCTGCGGGGATGTGGGGATCCACCATTATCAGGTGCAGCTTCTCTTCGCCCTCTTCCTCGTGGGCGGCAGAGAGCAGCATGCCGCAGGATTCCATGCCCATCATGGGTCTGGGCGGCAGGTTGACTATGGCAAGAAGGGTCTTGCCCAGCAGCTGCTCAGGCTCATAGTAGGCGTGGATGCCGGAGAGGATGACGCGGTCTGTGCCGGTGCCGTCGTCCAGGGTGAACTTCAGCAGCTTCTTGCTCTTGGGCACGGCCTCGCAGGTCTTGACCTTCACTGCGCGGAAGTCGCATTTGGAGAAATCCTCGAAGGGTACGTAATCTGTGAACAGGGGCTCTATGACGACCTTGCTGAAGTCGATGGGCTCTGCGCTTACGAAGGGATCAGCGGACTGTGCTCCGCAAATACCCTCAGAAGCCCCGGAATTGCCCTTCTTAGCGTCGTTAGCGCCCTCGGTGGACATTTTCCCGTCCGCAGCGCTTTCCTCGCCGATTTCGGCCTTTTCAGCCTCTTCGGAGGTGAATTCGGGACGCAGGGTCGGGAACAGCAGCACCTCCTGAATGGTCTGCTTGTTGGTCAGCAGCATTATCAGACGGTCGATGCCTATGCCCAGGCCGCCTGTGGGAGGCAGGCCGTATTCAAGGGCTCTTACGTAGTCGTAGTCCACGCGGCACTTTGCGTCCGGCTCCAGAGCCTTGCGCTCCTGCACCTGGCGCTCGAAGCGTCCCCTCTGGTCTATGGGGTCGTTCAGCTCGGAGAAGGCGTTTCCGAACTCCATGCAGTTGATGAAGAACTCAAAGCGCTCCGTAAATTCGGGATCGTCCGGCTTTCTCTTAGCCAGGGGGCTGATCTCCACGGGATAGTCGTATATGAATGTGGGTTGGACCAGCTTGTCCTCCACATATGCGTCGAAGAATTCCGCCAGGATGGCGCCGCGGCTGGGCACCTCGGGCAGCTCCACGTTGTGAGCCTTTGCGCAGGCGATGGCGTCCTCGTCGGTCTTCCAGTCGTCGAAATCCACGCCGGAATACTGCTTTACAGCATCCTTCATGGTGATGCGGCTCCAGTTATCGAAGTCGATGGTCTTGTCGCCGTAGGGGATGAGGCGGGTGCCGCAGACATTGTCGGCCAGGCGCTTGAACAGAGCCTCCACCAGATCCATTATGTCGTGGAAATCCGCGTAGGCCTGATAGCTCTCCATGGAGGTGAATTCCGGGTTGTGCTTGGGATCCATGCCCTCGTTTCTGAAGATGCGGCCGATCTCGTAGACGCGGTCGATGCCGCCCACGATGAGGCGCTTAAGATAGAGCTCCGTCTCGATGCGAAGCACCATGTCTGTATCGAGTGTATTGTGGTGAGTTGTGAAGGGACGGGCTGCTGCCCCGATCTCGAAGGGCGTGAGTATGGGGGTCTCAACCTCCAGATAACCCCTTTCGTTCATGAAGGAGCGGATCTCGTTCATGATCTTCGTGCGCTTCTTGAAGGTCTCCTTCACCTCCGGGTTCATGATCAGGTCCACATAGCGCTGGCGGTAGCGCAGCTCTGTGTCCGTAAGGCCGTGCCACTTGTCGGGCAGGGGACGCAGGCCCTTGGAAAGCAGGGTCAGCTCATTTGCTCTTACGGAAAGCTCTCCGGTCCTGGTGCGGAAGACCTCGCCGGTGATGCCGATGATGTCGCCCAGGTCCATCTTCTTGAAGGCGGCGTAGGGCTCGTCTCCCAGCTCGTCCCTGCGGACGTAGATCTGGATGTCGCCCTGATCGTCCCTGAGATTGGCGAAGCTGGCCTTGCCCATGACCCGCTTGGTCATCATGCGGCCTGCCAGGGATACGATCTTGCCGGACTCTGCCTCTGCGGGAAGCTCTGCGAATTCCTTCTTGAGATCCCCCGAGTAGGCAGTCTGATTGAACTTGGTTATGGTATAAGGGTTCTTGCCCTCTGCCTGAAGGGCAGCGAGCTTGTCTTTTCTGATGAGATACTGTTCGTTTTCGTCCAGCATCTGATTTCTTTCTTCAGCCATAAAAACTCCCTCTGTTTCTGACTATTTTCTGATCTCCAGGATCTTGTAGCTGAGGACTCCCATCTCGGTCTGAACGTCTACCTTTTCTCCGACCTTCTTGCCCAGCAGAGCCTTGCCCACGGGGGATTCGTTGGAGATGCGGCCTTCGAAGGGATCAGCCTGGTTGATGCCCACGATGGCATACTCAAACTTTTCCTTGGTCTTCATGTCCTGAATAACAACGGTGAGGCCCAGGTTTACGTGGTCCAGGGTGAGCTCATCCTCGGAAACGATGCGGACATTGCGCATCATGTTCTCCAGCTTGGCAATGCGCTCCTCCAGCTCGGCCTGCTCATCCTTTGCTGCATCGTATTCAGCATTTTCGGAAAGGTCGCCGTAGGACTTGGCTTCCTTCAGATGCTCGGACACCTCCTGGCGGCGTACGGATACCAGGTACTCGTGCTCCTGTACGATTTTGTCATAACCTTCTTGAGTAAGTAATATTTCTTCAGCCATTTTAAACTCCTTTATTTCAGCCCGTCCAGGATATCCCTGAACTGTTCAATTGTTTCCGCTGTGTTTATGCGGGCCCGAAGCTCCGAGGAGCCCCGTATCCCTTTTGTATAAAAGCCTGCATGCTTTCGCATCTCCCTAAGGGCGGTGTATTCGCCCTTGTCCTGGGTGGTCAGCTCCAGCTGCTCCATTATCTTGTCTATGATCTCCTGTATGGAGGGTCTTGGGGGAAGAGGCCTTCCCTCCTCCAGAGCCCTGAGCTCCCGGAATATCCAGGGGTTTCCCAGAGCGCCTCTGGCCACCATGGCGGCGTCGCAGCCTGTGTATTGTAACATATCCAGGCCGTCTTTTGCAGTAAAAATATCGCCGTTTCCGATGACAGGGATGCTTACAGCTTCCTTGACGCTTTTTATAGCGTCCCAGTCGGCTTTTCCGCTGTAGTACTGCTCCCTGGTCCTGCCGTGGACCGCTATGGCCGAGGCTCCGGCGCTCTCCATTTTTCTGGCGAATTCCGCCGGGGAGAAGCCGTCGCCAGAAGAAAAGCCCTTTCGCATCTTTATGGTGACGGGCTTTCCGCCTGAGGCCTTTACCGCTGCCTCGACGCAGCGGGCAGCCAGGTCCGGGGTCCTGAGAAGGGCTGAGCCTTCGCCGTTTTTGACCACCTTGGGCACAGGACAGCCCATGTTGATGTCTATCAGGACATTGGGCCAGTCCCTGAGCCTTTCCGCGGCTTCTGCCAGCATCTCCGGCTCCGAGCCGAAGAGCTGTATGCCCACGGGGCCATCCCTTGGGAGAATCTTAAGCAGGTGCTCCTCCGCCTTTCCTGAGAAGTGCAGGCCCTTGGCGCTGACCATCTCTGTGTAGCTGAGGGCTGCGCCCTCCTGTCTGCAGAGGGTCCTGAAGGACTCGTCCGTAAAGCCCGCAAGAGGGGCCAGATAGAAGGAACCCTCCAGGCTTTTCATGAAATTTTTAAAGTCCAGAGGGCTCACCTCGCTTATTTATCTTCGCTGTCCTTGCTGCCTTCCGGTGCTTCGGTGTCTTCTTCATCGGCAGGGGCTTCAGCATTTGGTGCCTCCTGTGCAGGAACCTCGGTCTCTTGGGCCTCCTGTTCCTGAGCTTCGGAGCTCTTCTCCTCCGCCTTTTCCTCAGCAGCTCCCGTATCCTTGAACATGGGCTTGCCGTTGGCGTCAAAGACCACCATGCGCCTTGCGCCTTTGGGTGCCGGCTCCAGCTCCTTCTCGAGCCTTGCCTTCTCCTCGGCCTCGCGCCTTGCCCTCTCCAGAGCCTCCTGCTCCTCCTTTGCCTTGCGCTCCTTGTTAAGAGCGATCTCGTCGTTCTTCAGGTCCTCGATGGTCTTGGCTCCGGTGAACACGGCCTCGAACTGATCAGCGTCCAGAGTCTCCAGCTCCAGCAGAGCTTCAGCCACCCTGTCGAGCTCCGCCCTGTGGGCAATGATCAGCTCCTCAGTGGCGGTGTACGCCTCGTCTATGATCCTGCGCACCTCCTTGTCGATGGCGGAAGCCAGCTCCTCGGAGTAATTGCGCTTTGTGGTGTAGTCCTGTCCCAGGAAGACCTCGTCCGCGTTGGCATAGTTCACGGGGCCGACTGCCTCGGTCATTCCGTACTTGGTGACCATGTCCTGAGCCAGCTTGGTGGCACGCTCAAGGTCGTTGCTGGCGCCTGTGGAGATGTCTCCCAGCACCACGGACTCCGCCACGCGGCCGCCCAGAAGATCCATGATCTCTTCCATCATCTTCTTCTTGGTGGCGTAGTAGCTGTCCTCCTCGGGCAGATTCAGGGTGAAGCCGCCGGCTCTGCCTCTGGGCATTATGGTGACCTGATGCACGGGATCAAAGCCCGGTATGCACCTCGCAACCACTGCGTGGCCGCCCTCGTGGTAAGCGGTGAGCCTGCGCTCCTCCTCGCTCATGACGCGGCTGCGCTTCTTGGGTCCTGCTATGACGCGGGTGATGGCCTCCTCCAGATCGTCCATGTGGATGATGGTGCCGTTGCGCCTTGCGGTGAGCAGCGCCGCCTCGTTCATCATGTTTTCGATGTCAGCGGGAGTAAAGCCCGGGGTGCGCTTGGCCAGTATGGAAAGGTCCACGGCCTTGTCGATGGGCTTGTTCTTTGCGTAGAGCTCGAAGACCGCCTGTCTTCCCTTGACGTCCGGTGTGCTGATGGTGACCTCGCGGTCGAAGCGGCCGGGTCTTAGGATGGCCGGATCCAGCACGTCGGGACGGTTTGTGGCCGCCAGAATGATTATTCCTTCGTTCTGGCCGAAGCCGTCCATTTCAACCAGCAGCTGGTTGAGGGTCTGTTCCCTTTCGTCGTTTCCGCCGCCTATGCCTGCGCCTCTTCTGCGGCCCACGGCATCGATCTCGTCGATGAACACTATGCAGGGAGCATTCTTCTTGGCCTCGTCGAACAGGTCGCGGACGCGGCTGGCGCCTACGCCTACGAACATCTCAACGAAGTCCGAGCCGGAGATGGAGAAGAAGGGCACGCCGGCCTCTCCTGCCACTGCCTTGGAAATGTAGGTCTTACCGGTTCCCGGGGGACCCACAAGCAGCACGCCCTTGGGGATGCGGGCGCCCAGCTCCATGTATTTCTTGGGGTTCTTCAGGAAATCCACGATCTCCTGAAGCTCCTGCTTTTCCTCTTCAAGTCCTGCCACGTCGGCAAAGGTGATCTTCTTGTCGCCGTCCTTGGTCATCTGGGCCCTGCTCTTGCCGAAGTTCATGACGCCCCGGTTTCCGCCCATGCCGCCCATCATCTGCCGCCACATGAAGATCATGAAAACGAACAGCGCGATGGTCGGGAGCCAGCTCAGCAGTCCCGCCCAGATGGAGGGCCTTATGCTGTCGATGGTAAGGGTCCCGTCCGCTGTCTGGGGAAGCAGGTATTCCTGGCTTACCAGCATCATGTCGTAGACCGTCGGCGCGTAGCAGAGCACCTGACTGCCGTCCTTAAGGGTGGCCTGATACCTCTGGCTGCTTTCGTTCACTACTATCTTGGTGATCTGCCTGTTCTGCAGATAGCCCACGAACTCGGAATACTCCACCTCTTTTATGGCGGCGTCGTTCGTAAGCCCGCTGCCTCTGTAGGCAGCAAAAACAAGGATCACCACGGCAAAGAGCACCAGATAGATTATCAGTGTTCTCCCTCCGCCGGGTCCTTTCTTTTTGTTGTCATTCATCTATATATAAACCTCCGTTTAATTTACGACATTTAATAGTATCACAGCCTGTGCCTGAAAACAACATTTCCCTTGGAAAATGAGGCTTCGTAGCCTCTGGGAAACTGTATCAGGGCGCCTCCGCGGTTGCGCTCCAGCGCATTCTGAAGCGAGTTCAGATGGACTGCGGCTATGTCTTCGGTCAGGCCTATCCCGGAAAAGATAAGCTTTATGACCCTTTTGAAGACTGCAGGGTGCAGAGCGCGAAGCTTTTTCACGCTGCATGATACTTCAGTATCACCCGCAGACCTGCGAATATCAAGTGAAGTATTCATGAATTTTTCGGCCTCTGAGGACAGGTAATCATCGTCCTCCCGGGCGTTCTGGGACAGCCTGACAAGGACTTCTTTAAGGTTGGGATTGTATTCCTGCTCAAGCTGAGGCATCAGGCTCAGCCGCAGGCGGTTTCTCGTGTATGAAGGGTCTCCGTTGGTGCGGTCGTAGCGGGGTATCAGACCCTTTGCGATGCAGTATTTTTCTATTTCGAGCCTCGGAGTGTCCAGCAGAGGGCGGATGAGGCCGTCTTCTCTCTTGTATTCCATGGCTGCCAGGCCGTGTATGCCTGTGCCGCGCATTATGCGCATGAGCACGGTCTCCGCCTGGTCGTCTCTGTTGTGATCCAGCGCGATCAGTACGGGAGCG
>JAEEPD010000141.1 GCA_016284575.1 Bacillota bacterium
CCGAGACCAGCGAAGCTGAAATCGAATGCGCTGCAGCGACGAGGACTTTTGACCATGAAGCATACTTAAAACGGATATTAAAGAAAAATGCCAAAGAGGATTGGCCTCGATGGCATATTACATTAAAATCTTGCGTTGTATTCAGCGCCTCAGCCAAATCAGGAGCTCAGCCTTTATCATGCAACGTGACATTGAGAACCGTCCCCGATGTCACATTACCAGTTGAATTTTCTTTCGAGCATTATTATGTGGTTTTCGGGGATGGCAAAGCCGCGGGCGCGAAGGGCTTCACGGATGTCCTCGCGGACCGAGGGATACATGCAGGTAAACTTTGGCAGGCCGGATTCTGCGAATTTGGCCATTGCAAAGTTCAGGCAGGCTTCAAGATCCCCTCCGATGACTCCGATGTGCAGCGCATGCTTTCTCATGTAGCGGCCGCCGAGCACGCAGACATTTTCGTCCTTTGCGTATACGAAGCCCTGAGCCGCCAGCCATGCGCAGACCCGCTCGTTAAGAGGAACGTAGGTCCTGTTGAAGCAGATGTAGCCCTGATAGCCTTCCGCGCAGGGCTTTATCAGCTCATAAGCCTTGGCTCCATCGGCGACAAGCTCAAAGCCGAAGGCCTCCTCGGGAGTCTTGCCGGCGGGAGCAGCAAATTCAGCCTTAAGCTCTTCCTTAAGGAGATTGGCCTCCTGGGTCTGCACCGCCACGGAAAGGCCGAACTTTTCGCCAAGATGCTTGGATCTTACGTTTGTAAGGCCTGTGTACATGCGAAGGGCATTCAGCTTGTTCTCCTCGCAGATCTCAATAGCCTTGTTCCATATGGCATTTCCTGCGCCCCGGCCCTGATACTCAGGCAGCACCCTTAAGGTCTCCATCCAGCCGCTGCCGTCGCACAGAAAGCCCACATGGTCCACGCCCGTGATCTTTCCATCCTCCTCCGACACCAGCAGCACGCCCCTTGCGGGATCCTTGAAGTTCTCCTCCACGTCCGGCAGATAGTAATGCCCCGGGAAAACCGTCTTTTCCACCTCTATCATAGCCTGATATTCTTCCGGCTTTGCAACTCTGCAGATAACAGCCATTTCGTCCCTCCTGTTTATTCCGTAAAAAGGGCAGCCCAAGCCTTGCCCGGACCGCCCAGTTGATGCTTTGTTCAATTTTACACTAAAGCGCTGCATTGCGCCAGCAAAATCAGTGGTTTTTACATATTAGCGCCGTTGTACAAAGCCACCTTTACAGTGATCTCGCTCTTATCCCTCATAATGGTGAGCTCCACCTCGTCACCCAGCTGATATTTTATCAACAGACTGTTGATCTTGTTCATGCTGTTTACGATAACGCCGTCCACCTTCAGGATGACATCGCCCTGCTTAAGGCCTGCGCTCTCGGCGCCGCTGCCCTTGGAAACGCTCTGTACATAGATGCCCTTGTCAGTGCCAAAGAGCTCGATGAGCTGCTCGGAGGTGTAGCTGGTCTGGTCCTGAAGAGCGGTTCCGGATATTCCGATGTAGCGGTCCACGAACTGGCCTGTGGCTTTGATCTCTTCCACAATGGGTTTTGCAATGTTGATGGGGATGGCAAAGCCCATGCCCTCGCCATTTGAGGCCTTTGCTGTATTTATGCCTATCACCTGGCCCTTGCTGTTGTACAGGGGGCCGCCGGAGTTGCCGCTGTTGATGGTGGCATCGGTCTGAAGCAGGCCGTCCATGGTGACGCCGCTGCTTGAAGAAGAGCTGCTTACTGTTATGGACCTGTCAAGTCCGCTTATGATACCCTGGGACATGGAACGCTGAAAGTCAAGGCCAAGAGGATTTCCGATAGCCGCAGCATAGGAGCCGATCTTAAGCTCGTCAGAATCTCCCAGCTCTGCAGCTGTAAGGCCCTGGGCATCGATCTTGAGGACCGCCAGATCCAGGGTGGGCCTGTACCAGAGCACCTTGGCCTCCACATCGCTGCCGTCGTAAAGGCTTACCACGACCTTGTTATAGTCACCGTCGTTGATGACGTGAGCATTGGTAAGGATATAGCCGGCCTCATCCACGATGACGCCAGTGCCGACCGCTGTTGCCTCGTAGCTCTGGCCGCCGCCAAAGCCCCAGCCCCAGAAGCCGTAGCCTCCCAGACTGCTGCCTCCCTCATAGTTGTAGGTGGTGCTTATGCCAACCACAGAGGGCATAGCCTTATCCGCTATAGCCTCGGCGATGGTTATATCCTCGGACACGTTGATCACCGTGCCGTCTGAAGATCTGCTTCCGCTGCTTCCCTGGCCGCTCTTGCCCATGCCGATGAGGCCCGAAAGATTGGGCTGGGGGAGCAGGGAGCTGCTGTTTGCTGTATCCGCAAGCTTTATCACTCCCGAATTCACCATGTAAATAGCCGCGACGCCTCCTCCGATGCCGCAGCCTATGGCAATGATGACAGCCAGTATTATGGCCGTCAGCTGAGTTCTTCCGCTTCTCATGATCTTTTCCTCTTTTCCTTCACACAGGGCCGGATGCCCTGACATTTTTACACCCAGTAGACCGGGCTCATCACATCCCTTGGCAGCGTATCCAGAAGATAGTCCCTGCCCGCAAGGTAGCCCTTTTCCTCCAGTACATTGCGCACCGTGGCAAGAGCCATTTCCGGGAAGTTGTTCTCCTTGCTGAGGTGGGCCAGCAGCACCTGCCTTTTTCTCTGAAGGCCGGTCTGCCTGTCCCCTTCCATGAGCTCCAGCAGCCCCAGAGCCGCCGCGTCGTTGGAAAGATGCCCCTCCGGGCCCAGTATGCGCTGCTTCAGGAACCAGGGGTAGCGCCCCATGCGAAGGATGTTTACATCGTGATTGGACTCAAGGACCAGTATGTCCGCATCCCTCATGTTCTGCCGTATCTCGTCGGTAAGAACACCGGTGTCGGTGACTATACTGGCCTGTCTGCCGCCGCTTCTGAAGCTGAAGGCCAAAGGCTCGGCCGCATCGTGAGAGACCCTGAAGGCTCTTATCTCCAGGTCCTCTATCCTTAAGCTGTCTCCCGGCTGCATAGGACTGGTCCGGGCTGCGAGAGCCTGCTCCAGGCAGTTTATTGTGCCGCCTGATGAGTAGATAAACGCGCCGGTCCTTTTGGCAAGCTGGGAGAGGCCCCGGATGTGGTCCGAGTGCTCGTGGGTGACCATTATGGCGCGGATCTGCTGGGGCGAAAAGCCCAGGATGCCTATCCTTTCCAGCATCTGCTTTCCGCTGATGCCTGCGTCGACCACCACCGCCGCCTCTTTACTGTATACCAGGTAGCAGTTTCCGCTGCTGCCGCTTGCAAGTGAACAAATTGCCAGATTCATCTTTGCGTAAAAAATTATGCTTCACGGCTGTGAAGAAAATGTGTCGTTAAAGTTAATTATCCATAATAAATGCCCTTTTACAGGGCAATTTTGATGTTTTCCGCTATGTTTTTCTGCCGGCAGGATGCTTCAGGACGCCATCAGAAGGCCTCTACGAAGAATTCTCCCTGACTGGTCCTAAGCCTCCAGGCAGGCCTTGCGGTATCCTGGCCTTCGGCTCCCTGCAGGTCCTGACGGTCCAGCCAGTAGACCAGCTCTATGTCGTCTATGCGAAGATTTGTCAGGATATCGTCCTCTGCGTGGAGCGCCACGAATTTCTGAAGGGCGCCGGATGCGCTTAAGGTCCCCGCCTTTGCGTCGCCATAGGAAATGCCCTCAGCCCTGTAGCCGGGGCTTCCGGAAAGCACCACCCGGTAGCCGTCGAACCGGCTCTCTTCTAAAGGCTCGCTGTCCTTAACTATGGACACGAAAAGCACTGCCATGCGCTTTTTACCCTCGGGCATGCTGCAGCGGACCGAAGCGCCCCGCTCCTCCAGATAGCTCTGGGTAGCCCTTGCCGCCTCCGCCTCTGCCTGGGCAAGGCTGTACTGCTGGCTGAAATAAAGCCCCCCAAGGGCCAGATCCACCGCCACAAACAGCGCTATTAAGATGTTCGTCGCCTTTGACCAGTCCACTTTGCCTCCTTACAGCTGAGATCTGCAAAAGCCCAGGGGCCGGCCGTTGTAAAGATCGAAATAAAAGGCCGTGCCGTCCTTGGTCCTGAGTATCCAGCAGGGGTTCAGCTGATCCATGCTGTCCGCGAAATAGCCGGGAAGCATGGAGACCGTCTCCCCCGCCGCAAATTCAAAAGCCTCGCTGCTGGCTGCAGCAAGAGTGTTGTTGTTCAGAATATTGTATATGTGATTGCTGTTGGATGCAATGACATTGGAGGCCTCCGCGCAGGGGAGCACGTCGCCGTAAAGACCGGTCATCCAGCGGTAGAGCCGCCGGGTGAAGCCGGTGATGCTGCCTCCCGAAAGGCTCACCTTAAGTCCTGCGCCCTCTGTGACCGCCACCGGTCTTCCCCCGAAGCTCTGGGTAAACAGGAAGGTCCTGTCCTTGACCCTGCCTCCGCTCTCGCTGTAGCCGCAGAGCCTGAGCCCGGTGGACTCACCGGTCTTTTTAAGGCCGCCGCAGGCCTCGATAAAGGCAAGGGCCCGCTGAAGATCCTCTGAAAAGCCCGTGGCCTCGCTTCCCGCAGCGCTGGAGGTATACTCAAAATAGCCGTCGATGCCGGCATAGAAGCTCTTTTCTCCATAGCCGTACATGTAGGTGACATTTCCGAAGCTGTCGCTTATCCTGCGGACAAAATCGAAGGTGTCGCCGAAAATATCCTCCGCCATGTCCTGGGCAAGGTACTCATCGCCGTAGGCCTCAGGCCTTATCTCAAAGCCTATGGCATTGCTGCTCATGGCAAGGGGAAGAAGCTCGTCGTTTCCAAGGCCCAGCATGGAATCCGCCCGCCAGGCAAGGGCCGGCTCATCCTCCAGCTCCAGCGCGCTGAAGCGGGCCATGCAGTCTATGGGGCCTGAGAACACCAGTCTCCAAAAGCCCGGGCTCTGGCCATCCACAAGGATGACGCTGTCTCTTGCCGCGCTGGAAAAGCATATGCGGGAAATGAGAAGCTCTGCCGCAGCGCCGCTCTCCTCGAAGCCGCCCAGCTCGGCAATAAAGCCGAAGGGCAGGCTGAAGCCAAAGTCCAGCTCCGCGCTTCTGAAGCCGTCCAGCGCCTGCAGGTACTGCTCCCTGCTTATCTCCTCCAGCTGGAGGAAGCCGTAGCTGTAATACTCCTTAAGTATGGAGAGGGCCAGCTCCATGGACTTTTCGCACTCCCTGACCTGCAGGGTGAAGCTGCCGTCTCCTCTGGATATATTCACCGAGTCCGGGACCAGCAGGCCTCTGTGGTCCATGGTCTGCACAGGAGCTCTGCCAAAATCGAAGATGCGGGAAATATTAAGCTCCGCGTTTTCCGGCATCCAGAGCAAATATAAAAGTAGTATTGCCCCTAAAAACAATACTACCAGAACAGTCATTTTAAGCTGCAGCACCCTTTTGTTATCCATCAGGGCGCCTTATCTGAACAGTGAACGCAGAAGGTTCTGCAGGAACTGGAGAGCCGTATTCCTGGTGCTGAAGATGCCGTTATCCGCCACGGGCGTTTCCTTTGGCTTTTCCTTCAGAGCCACATAGCTCTTCACGCTCTCGATTATCTCGTAATCCCCTTCAGAGGCCTCCTCGCCTTCCTTTTGCTCTATCTTTTTACCCAGCACATCCACCTGGATCACGTAAAGCCCGGGCTTGAGGCTGCTTATCTGCTTGGTGTAGAAGCCAAGATCGCTGGCGTTTTTATAGTCCACCGGGCCGGAGACCGTTTCTCCGTAGAGGGTCTTTACCGCAGAGCCGTTGCTGAGCTTTATGGGATTGCCCTTGGCATCCTTTGTTTCGCCCGCAGCAAGAAGAGCCACATCAGCTTCGGTGAGCTTAGAGGCGTCGTAGGGCTTGTATTCCGCAGGGCTTACTTCCTTTGTCTGCTCGTTCCCTGCCTCGTCCACCGTCGTCTCATAGACGGCCGCCTTTACCTCCTCCATCTGCCGGATGACGGAGACCCTTATGGTCTGTTTTTCCGTCAGCTTAACGGATACGAGGATGCTGTCGCCGTCATGGACGCTGTTGGCGCCGGGGCTGACGACTGTAGGACTTGCAAAGCACACGCAGGTGCCAAGAGCCAGCAGCATTATTATTGCCAGCAGCTGGATCAGTCGCTTCTTCATGCCTCCTCCTTTCCGTAAAAAACTCTTCCGCAAAAAACACTTTTCGTCTATAATGGCATGTAACAGTATATATTAGGATTGTTACAGGCATATTACACAGCAGTTAAATGGCCTTTACAGTTGGACGGAAAAGGGCCCGAAAGGCCTTGTTTTTTAAGGAGTTCTGGCAATAAAGATGACAAGCGGAAAGTTAGTGAACATATATACCGACGGGGCCTGCTCCGGAAACCAGAACGAGGAGAACTCCGGGGGCTGGGGCTGCGTGCTGGAATTTCGCGGAAGAGAGAAGGAGCTGTTTGGCGGGGAGATCAACACCACCAATAACCGCATGGAGCTGTCCGCCCTTATCTCAGCCCTGGAGGCTCTTAAGGAGCCGGGACTTAAGCTGCGCATCTATTCCGACAGCTCCTACCTTGTGAACTGCTTTCGGAACCGCTGGTACGAGGGCTGGCAGAAAAATGGCTGGAGGAACAGCAAGAAGGACCCTGTGGAGAACCGGGAGCTCTGGGAGAGGCTGCTGGAGCTTCTTTCCCCGCACAGCGCCGAATTCTTCCTGGTGAAGGGCCACGTAAACGCCGCAAACGAGGCCGCGGCGGAAAAGGCTTACCAGAGCTACATAAAGCACAACGGCCCCGAGGACCGGGACCGCTTTCTCGAAATATTAAGCTACAACAAGCGCTGCGACGAGCTCGCCACACGCTTTCAGAGAGGGGTAACGGAGTAGCATCTGGCCCTCTTTTTTATTGCGTTTCTGCATTATTGCTATGCTTTTTTACGGCTTTTCTGCAGTTCGGCGGATGAAGGCATCTTTTTTTCATGCAGCCGATCTCTGCAGCATCAGCGACCATCATCATCGCTTCTTGTAAAGCACCAGCTCAGGATCGCTTCCCCCCTCGCCGTAGGTGCAGATCAGTATAAAATCCATGCACGCAAGTACGCCGAAGCACCTGTCTCCTCCGAATTCGGACTCCAGCTGGTTCCCCAGATAGGTGACCCCATCGTTAAGGAACTTCACCGTTGCCCCGCTGGGGAGACGGTAGGGAAGGTTCACATAGCTTCCTGCCAGAGCATTCAGCCTCTCAAGCTTTGGCAGGCCCTCGATCCCAAGGGCGTTTATCTCTTCTATCAGCTGCTTCTTAAAGGCCTCGAACTGGCCGCCGTCGCTGAGCTCCTCATATCTCTTCCAGTAGTCGAGCTTTGGCAGGTTCAGCTTAAGATAATCTCTGGCCTGAGCCTCGGTAAAGCCCTCCTTCACCATGTTCGGCACGCAGACCTCGATCAGATCGTCCATATCGCTGTAGGTGTAGGTCCCGTCGGCGAAGCACCACTGGCAGTAGTCCTCGTTCAGGCTGCCGTCACTGTTATGGCCCAGTATGGAATCCTCCAGCGGCATGCCGCAGCACTGGCAGATCAGCTTGTGCGGGGAGCCCAGCAGCGTATTTATGGAAACGTTGAAAAGCCTCGAAAGAAGCTTCAGGGTCTCGGTATTTGGAACCGTTTCGCCGTTCTCCCAGCGGGACACGGCCTGGCGGGTGACAAAAAGCTTCTCAGCCAGCTCATCCTGGGAGAGACCGTTCTTCGTCCGAAGCTCGTATATTACATCCTGTGTACTCATCACTCTTTACCTCCTCGCCTCCGATTATACCCCTGCGCCCTTTGGAAAACACGCAACCCTCTGTTGCTTCAGTATAGCAGGAAGGGCCGGCAGCTTAAATTATGGCTATGACCGTTCCGGGATCTGCGGCTTACCGGCTTTTCCGGCGGTTTATCCGCACTGTGGATGCTATGGCATATACGATCGCAGCGGCGGCAAGAACTATCTCGAAAAAGAGGAAAATGCTGCTGTGCAGCACCAGGGACAGGCCAAGCATTACAAACAGAGCGCCAAGTATGGTGAATACCACTGCGGACTGCCTGTAATAGGGGCCTTTGTCCATGCTCTCCCGCTCCTTTTCGGCTGCATAAAGCCAGGCGTTGTTCAGCGGAACGCCCTTTTCCATGAACTGCCTTACTGCAAGGACCAGCAGCGCACCTGCAAGGGCGAAAACCACGAAGGCGGTTATCAGTTCTCCAGTCTTCATGTTCTCTTCTCCTCAGCGGACTTTATACCGCTTTTTCCTGCTCCGGCTGATCCGGCTCCATCTGACGCTTCCAGATCCCTTTTCAGCTCCTCAAACCTCTCGCCAAAAAAGGCCTTTATCCTTTCGGTGTTCTGCGTCAGGTCCCGGAACATCTTTTCACCGTCCGCCAGAGCCCTCTCGTACTGCTCTTTGGTGATCTCACCCAAAGAATATGCCTCATCCAGCTCGTCTCTGTCCAGCTCAAATACCCTGCTGCCGTAGACCACGTAGTCCAGGTACATGTCCTCAAAAACCGGATCCTCGGCCAGCGCCTCGTTTCCTCCGGTCACATCCACATAGAGCTGGATAAAACGGTCCTGCTCGTCGAACATCGCTGTGAACCAGTAATGGGAGCCGTCCAGAGCCAGCTGCAGCCAGCAGTAGCCGGTATCTGCCAAAACCACATCATCGCCGTCCATGACACGGCGCATGGGCGCGGTCAGCTCAAGGATCTTAAGCAGGGAGACCTTTCCATTCAGTTCTCCGAAAGAAAAGTCACGTATTATCTGTTTTTTCGAGAGCACCCTTGTCCAGCTGCTCCTGAGCATGTCTCTTTTGACCATTGGTCGACCTTCCTGTCCGGCCACCGAGCTTTATCCTTATCTGTGAATATACATCCGCGTCATATCCGGCTCCCCGTCCCCCTGCACCATGCAGAGGAACTCCCAGCCGTAGCGCTCGTAAAAGCCTGTGTGATCCGTCACCAGGTAGACGGGGCTGATGCCCTTTGCGCGCAGGTCCTCAACCGCCATGTCCAGAAGGCTTCCGGCGATTCTTTTGCCTCTCACGTCCGCCTCGGTATAGACCGCGCAGATATTGGGCGAAAGGTCCTTGCGGTCGTGGAAGTCGTTTTCGATGGCTCCAAGGCCGCCCACTATGCGGTCCTTCTCCAGGCAGAGATACCAGCCCAGCTCGGTTTCCCCTGCCAGATAGGCATCCATGCACTCAAGATAGGCCTCCTCAGGCACATGCCACTTGCTGCTGAACCACTCCGCCGCCGGCTTCTCCAGCTCCGGCTCATCCCTTAGCGTTATGTATCTGAAGCGCCCGGGCTCATTATTCGGCATTTCTGTGCCTTTTCCGTATTTTTCAGCGCTTTCGCTTATTTCTTTACTCATTTATTTTGACCTCTGTCAGTAACCAAGGAATTTTTTCAGTTTATTGTTTGAAAGAAGCTCCTCTTTATCGATCCCAAAGGAAGCTCCCGGCACGATCTCAAGATAACGGTCCAGGAACTCATCATATGTGGGCGCCTCAAAGCAGTGGGGCGTGATAAAAAACTCCCTGCTGCCGCCTGTCACCCGGTTTCCGGCCTGTACGAATACCTTGTAGTCCCCGGTCTTAAGCTTTGAAAACTCGTATCTTTCCAGATACCATCCGTGAAGATCTATGCGTCCGAAGGGAACCGCGAAGGTTGCCACGACCGGATTCGCCGCCAGGGCGGCACTCTGATAATCATACTCAACGCTTTCTATAAAGCGCTCCGCAGAGCTGCAGTCGCAAACAGTATAATCATTCTCATCCCTGTAGGCTCTTACGAACTCCCAGTCTCCCTCCACCTGCTTGATGGCATAGCGCCAGTTTTTCTCAAGCATTTTTTTATCGACCCAGCGGTAATCCTTTTTTACATTTTCATACGCTTTTTCCAGATATACCTCTATATCCAGCCCATATCTGAATTTTTCTGCGGGATCGTTGTTTTTAACAGAGTCCCTCGCATATTCGCAGAGAAAATCAATAAACTCGTCAGCCGTGCGGCCATCCTTCCACTCGCTGACGGCTACCGAGCCATTATAGAGTTTTGTAGATTGACCGAAAACATACTGTCCGTGACAGGGGACTATCTCCCAGGGCGTCCGCTTTTTCATCTGCGTGACTGTTGCCCAGGGGTATTCCTTAAGCAGCTTTTCCAGGGCCTTTTGGTAGTATACATCGACATCCGTTCCGTATTTGAATATCTCAGGATCTGCCGAAGGATTTTTGTTCAGCTCCTCCTCGCGCCTTCTTTCATTTTCCTCCTCTTCCTCCGCCTCAAAAATGTCATCGGGGCTCAGAGCAGTCCATGCCCAGACCTTGTCCATACCATAGCTTGCCAGCGCAGGAGCGTAAATAAACAGCCCCTCGTTTTCCTTCAGCTTATCCCACCTTCCGCCCGCCATTCCTCCGTTCATCAAAAGCAGAAGGCAGTACTGCTCGCTCTTCGGAAAATCTCCATTCTTTAAGGATTTGAAATCTTTAAAAACGGCCTTATGAGCGTCTTCCTTTTCCGGGCCGAGATTGATAAAATCGATCTCTTCATCCTCCAGGCAGCTCGTAAGATCATAGCGTTCCAGCGAATGCCACTTAAAGACCTCTTCATAAGAGACCGAATCTCCCGTTCCCCGGATGAATTTCCCTGAAACAGAATTTTTATCCTCATAGTTGTCCGGCGACCATTTTCCCGCGGTAAAGCGGCCGTCCTTCAGCTCGAGAAGGCAGAACTCGGAATATTCCGGCATGTCCCCTCCTTCGATATTGTGAAATTCATTAAAGGACAGCCTGAGCGTCCTGTAGTCGCATGTAAACATCGTGATTCTTCCCCATTAATACGCCGAAAACACCTTTCCTCCGGGACGCTGCGTCTTTATGTAAAAATGACTTTTCCCTGCATGGATTATGCGTCTTTATGTTAAAACGCCTTTCCCCTGCCGGGATCCCGGATCTATATGCATAAATACCGCCCGGCGCAGGGCCTGACGGCATGTTTTATTCGCTGAGAAGCTCTTTAAGGCGCTCCAGCTCGTCTCTGCTGTAAGAATCCAGTATGATCG
>JAEEPD010000142.1 GCA_016284575.1 Bacillota bacterium
CAGGGTCTGGGGCGGGTAGGCCACCAGCACGTTGGGCATGGTGGCATCGTACTGGGTCATGCAGACATAGCAGAGGTCCTTAAGCTGGTCCCTTTCGAAGCCGTCGAAGTCCGGATCCACGAAGACCCTTGTGATCTCCCTTGCCCTGTCGGGGCGGAAGTTGGCGAAGATCACGGCGTCGCCGTCCTTTATGCCCTCGAAGCCCTTCAGGACTATGGGCTTGATGAACTCGTCGGTGACCTCAGCCTTGTAGGATTCCTCTATGGCTGCGACTGCATCTTCGGAGGGGGCGCTTACGGCTTCGGCGGGCTTTGTCAGTGCGCCATAGGCCTCTTTGATGCGCTCCCAGCGCTTGTCCCGGTCCATGGCATAGTATCTTCCGATAACGGTGCCGATGCGGCCGCAGCCTGCCTCAGCCAGATAGTCTTCCATTTCCTTCACATAGCCTGCTCCCGAGGCGGGAGGGGTGTCGCGGCCGTCCATAAAGCAGTGGATCCAGAGCTTTTCTATGCCGTTTTTCTTTGCCAGCTGCACCACGCCCTTGATGTGCTCGATGTGGGAGTGGACGCCGCCGTCGGACATGAGGCCGAAGACGTGGAGGCTGCTGTCATTCTTTTTTACGTGGCTTACCGCTGCCAGCAGAGCTTCGTTTTCGAAGAAGCCGCCCTCGCGGATCTCGTTGGAGATGTGGCTCAGCTCCTGCCATACCACCCGGCCCGCGCCCATGTTGGTGTGACCCACCTCGGAGTTACCGAACTGACCGTCGGGCAGGCCCACAAAGCGGCCGCTGGCCTGTATGCGGGTGTGGGGCTTCTCCGCCCACAGCCGGTCAAGATTTGGCTTTTTCGCGTTTTCGATGGCATTGTCAGGGGTCTTTTCCCTGAGCCCGAAGCCATCCATTATCAAAAGCATGGTCGTCCTGTGCATATTTTTGCTCCTTGTCTGTGATATTATCATGCTGCAGGGGCAGTTCCCCCCGCAGCTTTGCAGTTATTGAAGTAACTTATATTTTATCACAAAGCAGTTTTCTGATGTTATACTATTTGCATAAAATGCTGCCCGGGGCCTTCGCAGGAGGCGCTCAGGAAGGGCAGATGATGCAGGAGGCAGGTAGGAGAAAATGGCCTGGACAGAAAAGCAATATGACGCCATAACAAGCAGGGGCGAAAGCCTTCTGGTTTCCGCTGCCGCGGGGTCAGGCAAGACCTCCGTGCTGGTGGAGAGGGTGACTCAGCTGATACTGGAGGACAGGGTGCCCCTTGAGCGCATGCTCATCGTCACCTTCACCAACGCCGCCGCGGCGGAGATGAGGGAGCGCATCTACAGGAGCATCTCAGAAAAGCTGAAGGACAGCAGCCTGGAGGAGGACCACAGGCGCTTTCTTCGCCGCCAGCTGAATTCCATGGGGCGCAGCCACATATCCACTTTCCATAAATTCGCTCTGGACATAATACACGATTATTATCAGATCATAGACATTAAGCCCCGCCTTGCCATCTGCGACCCGGCGAAGCAGGAGATTATCGCGTCTGCCGCCATGGAGGAGCTGTTCGACAGCAGGTTCGCAGCCGGGGACGAGGCTTTTCTTGCCTTCATGGACGCTTATTCGGGTTCCAGGAGCGACGATAACGCAAAAAACATGATACGCAGCCTCCATACCTTCCTGCAGAGCCTACCTGAACCTGAAAAATGGGTGGAGGAGCTGCTGGAAAAGGGTCTTGGGGACCCTGCGCCCTTCGAGGAATACTGCTGCCGCAGGGCGGTGTCTCAGATGGACAGGGCCCTTGCATATACGGAAGCGGCGGCGGATGAGATCGCGGACCTTCCGAAGCTGAACCAAAAACTCAAGGCAGAGTGTCAGGATCTTATGACCATCAGGTCTCTTTTTGAAGAGGCCGGCCTTGACGAAGGGGGCAGGGCGCTGGCTGCTCTAAAGCGTCAGAGCCTCAGGGCTTCAAAGGACGAATCCGCCGTCTGGGAGGGCAGAAAGCCTGCAGTCGCGGCCTTCCGGGACAGGGCAAAGGAGGCCCTGGACGGTCTTAAAAAGCTGCTGGAGGGCTTCAGCAGGGAGAGCTTTGCTGCCCAGCAGGAGGCCCTGGAGCCTTATGTCAGGGAGCTTGCTTCCCTCTGCTTCGAATTCGACAGGCTCTACGCAAAGCGCAAGGAGAAGGCGGGAAGCGTTGATTTTTCAGACATAGAGCATTTCGCCCTTCGCATACTGAAGGACGAAAAGGTGGCTGAAGAATACAGGCAGAGCTTCGACTGGATCTTCGTGGACGAGTATCAGGACAGCAATCTGGTGCAGGAGAGCCTTATCTCCGCCATCAGCCGTCCGGACAATGTGTTTATGGTGGGTGATGTTAAGCAGAGCATCTACAAGTTCCGCCTGGCGGAGCCGGAGATCTTCATCGGCAAGTACGATCTTATAAAGGGCGGAAGGCTGCCCTCTGCCAGGGTGATAGACCTTTCCAGCAATTTCAGGAGCAAGGCTTCCGTCATAGATTTTGTAAATTACGTTTTCGAGAGGCTGATGACCAGGGAGAATTCCGGTCTGGCCTACGACGATGACGCCAGACTCATAGAGGGAGCTCCCTACACCGGAGAGGGGCTGGTGCAGCCGGAGCTTTATATCGTGGATATGAAGGACAGGGAGGATGAAGCTCCGGAAGAGGGAGCGGACGAGGCTGCAGCTTCCGGGGAGCCCGAGGCTGCGGAAGAGGGCGAGGATTCCGGGCTGGACGATGAGCTGGAGGAGCTTAAGGCCGCTGAGCTTGAGGCTCTTCAGGCTGTCCGCATCATAAAAAAATACCGGGGCACACCCATATACGACAGCAAGGCAAAGTGCATGAGACCGCTGGAATACAGGGACATGGCCATTCTGATGTACGCGGTCCGGGGCACCGGCGAGAGCTGGTACCGGATACTGAGCGACGCTGGCATCCCTGTGTATCTGGAGCGCAGCGAGGGTTACTTCGATGCCCTGGAGATACAGGTCATGATGAACCTTCTTCGCATCATCGACAGCCCCGAAAAGGACCTCCCCCTGCTGAGCGTCATGAGCTTCCCCAGCTTTGGCTTCAGCGCGGACGACCTGGCTGCCATCCGCGTCCACTCCCTTAAGGAGAGCAGCGAAGGCCGCCGTCTGCCCTATTATAAGGCTGTGCGCCTCTACAGCGAGGGCGGCCCTGATGAAGGGCTGAAGACCCGCTGCTCGGAGCTTCTGGAAAAGCTGTCCCGCTGGAAAAAGGAGGCGGATTTCAGCCCCCTTTCGGATTTCATCTGGAAGCTGATGGTTGAAACAGGCGTGCTGAGCTATTCGTCAGCCCTGCCATCGGGACGCCAGCGGCTGGCAAACCTGAGGGCTCTGGCGGACAAGGCCGAAGCCTACGAAGCAGAAAGCAGCACAGGGCTCTACGGCTTCGTAAACTACATAGAGGCGATAAAGGGCAAGGTTGATGTGGGGGAGATGAGCCTCTTCTCCGAGGACCTGGATGCTGTCCGTATAATGACCATCCACAAGAGCAAGGGTCTGGAGTTCCCCTTCGTGCTGCTGGCAGGGCTCGGGAAGCGCCTGAACCCGGGAGGCAATTCCTCCGGGACCGCGGTCTTTCACAAGGACATGGGTATATCCATGCAGCTTTCGGACCCGGAGCGCTACATATTCGCAAAGCCCTTCAGCTACAGGCTCATCAGCTCCAAAAAAGAACGGGAGGAGCGGGAGGAAAAGCTCAGGGTGCTCTATGTGGCTCTTACCAGGGCCAGGGATATACTGGTGATGAGCGGCACCTCAAGGGATGCCGTAAAGCTTCTTGCTGAGGGGCGGCTACGCATGCCGGAGGATATCTTCTCCCCGTCGAATTATCTGGAGATGCTGGTGCCATGTCTTGGCAGTGTCAAGCCAAATGTCACTCCTAAGGCGGCTCTTTCTGCGGAGGTGTCCGCTTCGGAGGCTGATACCGCGGAGCTGGAAAAGCAGCTTACCGAGGGCTTTGAGTTTGACGAGGCGCAGCTGCCAGTGAGCCTGGAGGAGCTTAAGGAGAGGCTTGCCTTTGACATGAGCTCAGCCCACGATATAAAGGAAAAGAGCAAGTACAGCGTGTCTCAGCTGGCCGAGATCGACAGGCTGGAAAAGGGCGGAAGGGAGTACGCTCCCGTGTTTGCGCCGCCGGGCTTTGTGAGCCCTGTAAGGAGGCTTTCCTCCACGGAAAGGGGCACCGCCTACCACAATGTTATGGAGCATCTGGACTTCACAAAGGGTCCGAAGGATGCAGCCGGAATTGCGGAGTATATAAAGGAGCTCGCGGCCCGAAACGTGCTGAGCCCGGAGGAGGCTGCGGCTGTGGATCCGGCGGCCATAGAGGGCTTCTTTGCCTCTGATATAGGCAGACGGGCGGCAGCGGCAGACAGGCTGTATAAGGAGGCGCCATTTACCCTCAGGCGCGAGTACAAGGGCCGGGAGATACTGGTCCAGGGCACCATAGACTGCTATTTCCTTGAAAATGGCCAGTGGGTGATCATAGACTACAAGAGCAATTACATCGATAAGAACGATCTTGAGGGGGCCTTCGAGGAGCTCAGGCTTTCCTACCTGCCCCAGCTGGCCCTCTACAGAGAGGCTTTGGAAAAGCTGCGGGGCCTGCCCGTAAAGGAGGCAGTGCTCTACCTCTTCGGCCTGGGCAGAGAGCTCAGAATAGAATAATAAAAGCCCGCTGATCTCACGGTCAGCGGGCTCTGGCTTTTTATGCCTCTGTTTTTCTGAACTCTGCAAGCAGCCCGTTCTGAAGAACCTTGGAACAGTTTATTTTGCGTTTATCTGCAAGGGCGGACATCCATGCGGGGATCGAAACATTTTTTCGCACCGCATGGGTATCGGTCTTTGCTCTGTATTCCAGGGTATCTATCTGAATCAGAGAAAAGATCGCGTCAGCCTCCTTCTTAAGATCAGATTGCTCTGTGGGACCGGGTATCTCCAGATACTCGTCCTCCGCCGTCACCAGCCAGATGCCGGCGGCATCCGTTATCTGTTCAATGGCATCTGAGATATCCTTTCCTGTGGTGATGCATCCCGGCAGATCCGGCACTCTGGCGTAAAAGCCGGAGCCGTCTTCGATTGCTTTGAATTGCGCAGAATAAATGTACTTCATGAGTTCTTCTCCAGCTCCTTTATGATGTACTTCAGGTCATTATCGTTGAAATCATGGCGTTTCAGGGGTATCATATGGCCTTTGCTGTCCTTGTAAATGTCATGATTTCCGCCGCTTCTGGCAAAACGGTATCCGTGGTTTTTCAGCTCACGCTCCGCCTTTTTTCTTGGGTTCATATTACCATCCATATTATACATAAAAATGTGTAAAAATCAATGTGTAGATTTGTGTAATTTCAGGCTCTGCATAAAGAAACATACCCACAGCTTTTGAACGCTGCGGGTATGCATCAGGAAGGAATCGAGTAGTTTATGGATCTTTCCATCAACTGCGTGTTATTGCAATGCTCCGGCTTGATCTTATGCAGCGCCTAAAAATCCGCTGCTGCCAGGCATTCGTCATCAAAGGCTTCAGCAGTCTGGCTTGCAGGCCGGTCTGAGCCTGTGCTCAGCTTGTCCAGACCTCTTTTGGTGAGCCATTCCACGATGCGCCTCATCTCCGGGTTGGTAAGGGTGACACCCTTGCTGCACTTTGAATGGTCCTCGGACCAGTCTCTTAAGTCAAACTTGGGGTTGCCTCCGTTCCATCTGATTACATTGAGCTCTCTGGACCATCCTGTGGCGCTGGTCCTCAGCGTCCCGCTCTTTTCTATAAGCTCGAAATTGATCTCTTCTCTTGTGTTTTCCTGTGACATTTTTTGTTCTCCTATCCAGTTTACTGTTCCCTTTTGTGCCAATAATATATAATAACTGCAAATAATTGTCAATACCATAATTGCAAAATTATAAATAAATTACCAATTTATTTCCAGCTCTGCCGCAAAAGAAAACCGCTCCGGTCTCAAAACCGAAGCGGTATTTTTATTGATATTAAGCGCAGCCATTAACGCGGCAGCCTGCTCTATACTTCCGTTGCCTCCAGGAGCTCCAGCTCGGAGTGCCTTTCGCGGAAGTAATTCAGGGTGAACTGATTTGCGAACAGCAGCAGGGGACGTTCGAACCTGTCGAACACCAGCATGCAGCGGCTGTCGATCTTGCTCTTGATCTTGTCGATCTCCTCGGGCGTGGCGGTGCCGTCAGCTGAGGCCACCTTCACCCATCTTGCCAGGGAGTAGTCCAGAGCGCTCATGCGCACCGGGGCGTTGTATTCGTTCTCCAGCCTGTACTGGAAAACCTCTATCTGCAGCTGTCCGACGGCGCCGATCACCGTCTCCTTATACTCGTTGTGGTACACCTGGATGGCTCCCTCCTGAGCCAGCTGCTGCACGCCCTTCTGGAACTGCTTGGCCTTCATGGTGTCTTTAGGAGATACCAGAGAGAAGAGCTCGGGCGGGAAGGTGGGCAGGGGCTCAAATTCAAAGGCCTCCTTGCCCTGGTAAAGGGTGTCGCCTATCATAAAGTTTCCGGTGTCGTAGATGCCGATCACGTCGCCGGCCATGGCGGCCTCAACGTTTTCCCTTTCGTTGGCCATCAGCTGGGTGGACTGAGCCAGCTTTATGGGCTTTCCTGTGCGGGCAAGGGTCACGGTCATGCCCCTTTCAAAGCGTCCGGAGCATATGCGTATGAAGGCCAGACGGTCCCTGTGGGCAGGGTTCATGTTGGCCTGGATCTTGAATATGAAGCCTGAGAATTCGGGCCTTAGGGGGTCGATCTCTTTGCCGTCATCGGTCTTTCTGGGACCGGGGGCTGGGGACATCTCAAGGAAGTGATCCAGGAAGCAGGTGACGCCGAAGTCCGCCAGAGCGGAGCCGAAGAACACCGGGGTGAGCTCGCCTTCAAGAATTGCCTCGGGATCCACGGGATAGCCGGCGCCCTCAAGAAGCTCCAGTCCCTCCCTCAGGGCCTTCAGGTTGTTCTGGGTGAGTATATCCTCCAACTCGGGGCCGAAAACTCCGTCGGGGCCCAGCTTCAGCGTGGTCTTTTCCTTATAGAGATAGACCTTGTTGTCCAGTATGCTGTAGATGCCCTGGAAGTTGAGTCCGGAGCCTATGGGCCAGCTGGCGGCAGCTGCGGGCATGCCAAGCACGTCCTCCAGCTCTCCTATCAGCTCCAGGGGATCCTTGGCCTCTCTGTCCAGCTTGTTCATGAAGGTGAAGATGGGTATGCCCCTCATGCGGCAGACCGCAAAGAGCTTCTTTGTCTGGGTCTCGATACCCTTGGCCGCGTCGATGACCATCACCGCGCTGTCAACGGAGGTCAGTATGCGGTAGGTGTCCTCGCCGAAGTCGTTGTGGCCCGGGGTGTCCATGATGGATATCACCTTGCCCCTGTAATCGAACTGCATTACGGAGCTGGTGACGGAGATGCCTCTCTGCTTTTCTATCTCCATCCAGTCGGAGGTGGCGAATTTTGCGTTCTTCCGCGCCTTTACGGTGCCCGCCTGATGGATGGCGCCGCCGTGGAGCAACAGCTTTTCCGTCAGCGTGGTCTTACCTGCGTCCGGGTGGGATATGATGCCGAAGATGCGGCGTTTATTGAGTTCGTCCTGTGTCAATTGTGTACTCATGGTCTTTTGTGTTTATATATTCAAAGTAATAGCCGTAAAGAAAAACATATCGATTTACATGGGTCTTACCTCACTTAAATATTAAAGCGCAATATTCTAACACAAAAAAACTCACTTGTATATAACACAATATATAGCGTATAATTATTTATCAGTAAACAGGACTTGTGTAGACACAAGTCAGACAGGACCGGCCTTGCCCGGGAAGGAGTTGCCATGAGATGTCCATATTGCAATGCTGATGACAGCAAAGTCATAGATTCACGCCCCACAGAGGACGGCAAAGCCATACGCCGCCGCCGCGAGTGCATACAGTGCGGAAAGCGCTTCACCACCTACGAGAAGGTGGAGGAGCTGATGTTCATGGTGGTCAAGCGTGACGGCTCCAGGGAGAGCTTCGACCGAAACAAGATACTGAACGGCATCATGCGGGCCTGCCAGAAGCGTCCCGTCTCCGTGGAACAGATGGAAGCCATCGTCGACGATGTGGAAAGGGGCCTCAACAACATGATGGAGAAGGAGGTCAGCTCCAGCTTCATCGGAGAGGTGGTCATGGATCACCTGAAGGATCTGGACGAGGTCGCCTACGTGCGCTTTGCCTCGGTCTACAGGCAGTTCAAGGACGTTAATACCTTCGTGGCGGAGATAGAAAAGCTTCTGGGCAACGACCACAAGCCCGCCAAGAAGGGCAAAAAGCCTGCCAGGGCAAAGGCTGAAGCCGTGGAGGATGAATAATGGAAGAAAGACTCATAAGAATAGCGATAGACGGCCCCGCAGGAGCCGGCAAGACCACCATCTCCAAGCTGCTTGCGGCGCGCCTTGGCATCGACAGGATAGATACGGGAGCCATGTACAGGGCCATCGCCCTTAAGCTGGCCTGCACAGGCACCGACTATAACGACCCGGAAGCCCTTTCAGCCATGCTGGAGAGCACCGACATAGATTTTGCCGGCGGCCATGTGCTGCTGGACGGAGAGGATGTGGAGGGCTTTATCCGCACCCCTGAGATATCAGAGCTGGCCTCTGCCAGCTCCACCGTGCTTGCCATAAGGGAGAAGCTGGTGGCCATGCAGCGGGCCATAGGACTTAAGAAGTCCGTGGTGATGGACGGCCGGGATATAACCACCAACGTGCTGCCCTTTGCGGAGCACAAGTTCTATCTTACCGCCTCCGTGGAGGAAAGGGCCCGCAGAAGAGCCCTGGAGTACCTGGAGAAGATGGAAAAGGAAGCTGCCGAGGGCGGCGAAAGCTCTGCCGAAGCCCTGGAGGCCAGAAAGTCCGTCTGGCTCACTGAAAACCTTCCGAAGATACAGGAGGAGATCCGCACAAGGGACGAAAGGGACATGAACAGGGAGCACAATCCCCTGACCATCGCCCCTGACGCAGTGGTAGTGGATTCCTCCGAGCTTTCCATAGATGAGGTCGTGTCCTCCATGCTGGAGATCATCAATAATGACAGAAACTAAGATATATGTGGGCCTCAACGACTCCGAGACCCGCAGGCAGGAATTCGAGACGGAAAAGTATGCCAGCATACTCAAGACCGTATGCCGCAGCTATCACGTTTCCTTTTCCTTCGCACTGGTCCAGGGAGGCTATATACACGAGGACGGAGAGTTTACACAGGAAAACTCCCTGGTGCTCTCCCTCATAGACGCGGACCCCACCGTGGTGGAGGCCATCTCCCGGGACCTCTGCGCCTTCTTCAACCAGGAGTCGGTGCTCATAACGGAGAGCCAGGTGAAGGCCTACTTCATAAACGAAAAGCTGTAGGGATAATGAAGCGCTTTATCAGTCTGCTCCTTATGCTCTGCCTGCTGCTTTCTGGCTGCAGCCTTGGGCAGGGGAGCAAAACTGAATACACCGATCCGGCTGCGGATGACAGCTACAGGCTGCGTGCAGCCGTTTTGTGGTGCAGCAAAGGCTATGGCGGCACTGCATCCGGCTTAGGAACAACCGGAACGCCGGGGGGCAGTATCCTTCCGGAAGCCTTTCTGTATCTGAGCCAGCCCACCATTCTCGGGCTGGATGCGGTGTGCATGGACTATTTTTCCTCCAAGGAGGATGACCCGGCCTCAGGCCTTCTGAATCTGGACCTTGCGGGAGTGAAGCAGGAAAAGCAGGCTGAGCGCCTTCTGGAAAAGCTTGCTCCCTACGATCTTTTTTATCTGGACGAGAGCCTGCTGACAGCAGATGAGGCCCACTGGGTACTGCTTAAGGATGCTCTGGAAAGCCTTGCAAAGAGCGGTGCTTCGGTCTTCGTCCCCAATGCCTTTGCCCAGCGCTTCAGCCTGGAGTTTCTGGGAGCCTCCGAGGTGAAAAAAATAAACGGCTATCCCAGGCAGCTGAGCTATAACAAGCCCGGGGGCACGGATCTTACTCCTCTTACGGAGCTGGTGGAAGATTTCAAGGGTCTCTATGAGGGCTACGATCTTTTCAACGACAGGCTTCTTGGCTGTGACTACGGCTGCGGCCTGGTGCCCTCCACGGCTGTGGGCCTGGTGGACAGCTACAACTGCAGCCTCTACACAATGAACCATTATGGAGAGGGCTGGGTATACTTTGTGAATCCTCTGCTGCCTAACGAGTTTTCCGTGGGCAGCTTCACTATGGAAGGGAAGAAGTCTGCCGGAGCGGATGGCGAGTCACAGGCCGCTGCTCCCTTCGCCAGCACCACCGCCGGCTTCAATCAGCTTATCTACAGCGGCTTTGCGGAATTCGCAGCAAAGAAAAAATACGGCTACGCCATCGAAAAGGTCTACGGCTATTTCGGCAGCCCCTCCATAAGCTGGGAGCTGCACTACGAGGAGCGGGAGGGCATAAGAAACAACACCCTGATAAAGTTCTCAGAGATCGTAAAGGAGTACGATCAGATCCCCTCCTACACCATAATCCGCAGCAGCTACAAGTGGTTCCTCAAGACCGAAAGTATCAGCTACATGCTGAATTCGGCGGGCTCTGATGCCGCTCTGAATGCAGGCCCGGGTCCTGCAGCCGGCAGCGCAAAGAGCTCCGGCGAACCGCTCTATCTCTTCGATTACAACGAAAACGCCTACTCCTCAGGCGCCCACGTGGACGCGGGAGGAAAGTTCCTGAGCCAGCAGGGCGTGATAGATACCACAAGCTATTTCGATGATGACCATTCCCATGTATACTACGCCTATCCGGAGATCCTGGATATGGACGGAGACGGCATTCTCGACATACTGAGCGGCTCCTCCGACGGCAGCCTTTACTTCTACAAGGGCCTGGGCTGGTCCGACGGACGCTTCAGGACCGAGGCGGCAGTGCAGCTAAAGGATTCTGAAGGGAGGCTTCTTTCCGTTGATTCCTACAGCTCCCCCACCGTTTTCGACGTGGACGGCGACGGATTTTCAGACATACTTTCCGGTTCCGATGACGGCTATATCTATGCAGCTTTCGGCGGGCCCGATGGCTACAGCAGCTTCAGCCTCTGGAAGCCCTATACGGAGCTGGATCTCAGCGGCACCATCTACGGAGATCAGGTGTTCGCAAGGCTTTACCATCACGATGACGGCCCTGAAGGCCTCTGGCTTCTTCTTGGAGGCAGAAAGGAGACTCCGGGCCTGAGCCTTTACTATGGCCATATGGAGGATGGCCGCTGCGTCTTCACCAGAGATGCCGCTGTCCTTGCAAGCCTTCAGTCCGACTGGCAGTCCCCCGAGTTTTTCGACTACGACGGCGACGGCATCATGGACATAGTCTGCGGCGATTACAATGGTTACATCAGCTGGTTCAAGGGCCTGGTATCGGAAAAGGATCACAGCGAGTACGGAAAGGCTTACGATCCGGCCTCGGACTTTGCCCTGGCGCCCTTCGAATATCAGGGCACTCTTCGGACCAACGAGCTCAATTACAAGGGCAATTACAATATCAAGTTCGGAAACTACGCCACGCCCCGCTTTGCGGACCTGAACGGCGACGGGCTTAAGGATCTGATCTGCGGCAGCATGGAATACGGCCTTGCCTGTCCCATAGACGATCCCCTCTACGAATGCAGGCAGGAGCTGCAGGACCAGATAGACTACGCAAAGGCCAATAACATCTACCTCGGCGTGCATTTCTATACAAATAAGTTTGCCTCCGAACAGCGGGAGCTGTGGGAGCTGGGGGCCCAGAAAAAGGCTCTCGCAAGCTACGGCATGGATCTGAGAAGGGTGGGTGTCAACCAGCACACCTGGTACACCAGCACCCTGAACCCCAGGCAGAGCTTCCTCTCCGCCTGGAAGAGCGGCATGCTCTGGAATTCGGGCTGGGCGCCTCCGGGAGACTGGACCACGCCTCCCCAGTACGCCAAGGAGAACGTGCTGAGCCTGCCCTTCTATCTTATGGCTCCCCCGGGTGAGACCGGAAGCGATCAGGTCTATTACGACAGACCGAAGGGCATGGCAGATGACCGCAGGAGCCGCAGCCCCCTTGAGGAGACCATACTGATGCAGAACAACTCGGTGCTCCACTACACACCTGGGGATCTGTCGGCGATATCCGCCAAGTACCGCATGCCCATGGCCATCTTCTACCACTGCGACTACGCCTTCCAGACTGACACAGGCGCCAGGGCTATAACAGAGACCGTTCAGCGCTTCCGGGAAAAGTACGGCTACTGCTTCAACAAGGAGGATCAGATGATGCTTGCCAGCGCTGCAGTCATCCATCAGGATGTAAGAAGCAGCGGCGAGCTGCTGGTAAGGTCCGGCTCTTCTGCAGGTTCCCCCGATGGGTCAGCAGCTTCAGGAGCTGAATTTACCCCTGGCGGCGGCATCACTCTCAGGCCTGCCATGAAGAGCGAAGCCTACGGCCTCTACGACGCAGACACCGCCCTGTCCCTTGGCGCAAGGCTCTATTTTGCAGAAAATGTGCAAATAGATGGCATTAATTTGGACGCGGATATATACTTTACAGAGGAGAATTGTGTTACAATAGCATTGAACAGGGAGGTTCACATAAATTTGGACGCCCAAAACGCTTCAGCGGCGGGCAGCGACTCGCCGTCACCGGCGGACAGCTCCATGCTCCTTCGAGTCAACATGGCAGCGGAGCTGGATACCGCAGGGGAAGCAGAGGGAAGCGTCACGGTACGCTTCCTGTCAGATGGAATGATGGAGGCCCTCGTCAGAGGCGAGGCCTTTACTCAGGACCCGGGCTGGAAGGCCATCCGGCTTGGGGAGAATACATTGTTTATCAAATACGGCAGTAATGAAACTTTGACAGTTCAATATTGATTTTTAAAGGAGGATAATATGGGACTTATAAGAGCAGCATTAGGCACCGCAACAGGTATACTTGGCGATCAGTGGAAAGAGTATTTCTACTGCGAAGCACTTCCTGCGAACGTACTCGTAAGGAAGGGCTGGAAGAAGACCTCTCTTCGCTCCAGCAACGCTATTTATGACAACGTCATCACCAACGGCTCTCTGATCACCGTAGCAGACGGACAGTGCATGATCGTTGTGGATCAGGGCAAGGTAACAGAGATCTGCGCAGAGCCCGGCGAATTCAAGTATGACGCTTCCAGCGAGCCTTCCATTTTCGATAACGGCGAGCTGGCAGATAACCTGAAGGCTATCTGGGCAAGCGCTGTAAACCGTCTCACCTTCGGCGGCGAGATCCCCAAGGACCAGAGAGTTTACTACTTCAACACCAAGGAAATGCCCGGCAACAAGTATGGCACACCCAACCCCGTACCTTTCAGAGTTGTGGATACCAGGGCCAACATCGACATCGATGTATCCATCAGATGCTTCGGTGAGTACAGCATCAAGCTGACCAACCCCATCCTGTTCTATGCGAATGTCTGCGGAAATGTTGCCAAGGAATATACCATCGAAGAGCTTCAGGGCCAGATGAGGACCGAACTCCTTACCGCTCTGCAGCCTGCATTCGCTAAGCTTTCCGCTAAAGGCCTGCGCTACAGTGAGCTCCCCGGCCATGCTCCCGAGCTGGCTGAGGCACTCAACGAAGAGCTGTCCGCCAAGTGGAAGAACATGCGCGGCATCGAGATCGTTTCCTGCGGTATGTCCTCTGTCACTGCCAGCGAGGAAGATGAGAAGATGCTCAAGGAGCTCCAGAGAGCAGCAGCCCTCAGAGATCCGGGTCTTGCAGGCGGCTTCATGACCGGTTCCATCGGCGATGCAATGAAGGATGCAGCCAACAATCCCAACGGCGCAGCCGGAGCTTTCGTAGGCGTAGGCATGGCTCAGAACGTAGGCGCAGCAGCCAATGTTCAGGGACTTTATCAGATGGCAAATCAGCAGCCCGCTCCCGCAGCAGCTCCTGCAGCTGACACCTGGGTATGCCCCACTTGCGGCGCAACCTGCGACGGCAACTTCTGCCCCAAGTGCGGCACCAAGAAGCCTGCAGCAGAATGGGTATGCCCCACCTGCGGCAAAGCCAATTCAGTAACCGATAACTTCTGCTCCAAGTGCGGAACCAGAAAACCCGAATAATACAGCTTAAGGAAAGGAGATAATTTGTTATGGCATCACAGGTAACAAATTATAAATGTCCTTCCTGCGGAGGTCCTCTGCGTTTTGACGAGGCTCTGGGCAAGCTCCAGTGCGATTTCTGCGGCAGCATCTTCACCACCGAAGAGGTGGAGGCGATGTTCGCCGAGGCAGACAAGGCAGCTGAGGAGGCCAAGGAAAAGGAATACAGCTCGGAAGGGCTGGATCCGGATCTTCGGGCCTACAGCTGCCCCTCCTGCGGCGCTGAGCTTGTCATGGACTCCACAACGGCAGCAGGCTCCTGCCCCTACTGCGCAAATCCGACCATAGTGCCCAAGACCCTGGAGGGTGAGTTCAAGCCGGACTACATCATTCCCTTCAAGTACGATAAAAAGGCCGCTATGGACGCTCTTAACGCGCACTACAAGGGCAAGAAGCTGCTCCCCAAGGTCTTCGCAGATCAGAATCACATAGAGGAGATCAAGGGCGTGTATGTTCCCTTCTGGCTCTACAGCGGAACAGCCTACGGAGATGCAGACTTCAACGGCGAAAGAGTCTACTCCCAGCGTCAGGGCAGGGAAGAGGTCATCACCACAGAGCATTACAGGCTCCACCGCTCCGGCGATGTGGACTTTGTACGCATCCCTGTGGACGGCTCCACCAAGATGCCCGATGCCCACATGGATTCCATAGAGCCCTTCAACTACGCTGAGCTGAAGCCCTTCTCAAAGGCATATCTTCCCGGCTTCATGGCCGAGGTCTACGATGTGGACGCGCAGCAGGCATCAGAGCGCAGCGAGTACAGACTCAGAAGGAGCGTCATCGAGGGTCTGGAGGAAAGCTGCAGAGGCTACGGCACAGTAACACCCATCGGCTCCCCCGACGTCCGCATGGATGTGCACGACGTGGAATACGCCATGCTTCCCGTTTGGATGCTGGCCACCAGATGGAAGGATCAGACCTATCTCTTCGCCATGAACGGACAGACAGGAAAGCTGATCGGAGACCTTCCGGTGGACAAGGGCCGCTTCTGGGTCCAGACAGCATTGACTTTCGGCGCAGTATTCGCAGCAATAGCCGCAGCAGGCTTTTTCCTGATGTAGGAGGTGGACCATGAACAAAAGAATTTTTGGCGTGATTCTCAGCCTGCTTATGGTTCTCGGCTGCGTAAGCTTTGCCTTTGCCGAGGGCGAGGACTACATGTATTATGTGACCGACCAGGCGGGGCTTTTCAGCGAAGCCGAGTGGAACAAGCTGGAGGATAAAGCCGCTCAGCTGTCGAAGCAGCTGAATGTAGGTATTTACATCGTCACCGTACAGGATATGGCCGATTACGGCTATTACGATATCGAACAGTTCACCCAGGACCTTTTCGAAGCCAATGACTGCGGTCTGGGTGACGACAGGGATGGCATAATGCTCTGTCTGAGCATGGCTGCCCGCGATTATGACATCGACGCCCACGGCAATTTCTCAAACTATGCCTTCACCGATTACGGTAAAGAAAAGCTGGCCGGCGTGTTCCTGGACGATTTCAGGAACAACAAATGGTATGAGGGCTTCAATGACTACCTGGATAAGTGCGAGAGCATGATAATCCAGGCGTCCAACGGCGATCCTCTGGATGTGCCCGGCACCAAGCCCATGACCGAGGGTCAGAAGGCCGGCATCAGCACCAGCGCCGGCGGCGTTATCGGAGCCATCGTTGCCTTCGTGAGAGGACTCATTCTTAAGAACTCCATGAAGAGCGCCAGCGAGGCTACAAGCGCTGCAGGCTATCTCTCCGGACAGGTACACTTCACCAACATGGACAACATTCTGATCAACAGATCCGTTACCCGAAGGGTGATAGAAACCTCCAGCCGGAGCGGCGGAGGAGGGGGCGGTACCACCGTCAACTCGGCGGGCCATTCCCACCACAGCGGCAAGTTCTAGATCGAAGACGGCTTCTCTGTGAGGAAGCCAAAAGGGTCCTGCCCAGTGCGGACCCAAACAAAGGACAAAATAAACAAATCGGGCAAAACCACTTGCCCGATTTTGTTTTGAGTGATAGAATACATCTGTTTTGGGGCATTAGCTCAGCTGGGAGAGCGCAAGGTTCGCAATCTTGAGGCCAGGGGTTCGATCCCCCTATGCTCCACCATTTGTAAAAGGAGATAAGGCAGCGCCTTATCTCCTTTTACAATAGCTGAATCAGTACATAGGGGGATCGAAGCCGAAAGGGCAGAACGGTCCGGTGGACCGTTCTGGTCCGAGCACGGCCGAGCCGGGCGCAGGACGGCGGATTTGCACAGCAAATACGCGTAATCCCCCTATGCTCCATCAAATAAGGAAGCATATTTTGATAGAAAGTATGCTTCCTTTTTCTTTGCCTGAAACGCTTTGATTTCAAAGGGTTTCGGATTGTTGAGCATAATAAAATGCCTCCCGAAGCCTGCTTTTAGTGGCCACGGGGAGGCGTCTTTTTCGTTTTTTTGAGTTTTTGCTATAATGTAATCGTTAAATCTCAGTGATAATCGTTAGATTTCAGAGTATAATTGTAATATAGTTATTGTTGATTTTAGTAAAACATCTGGGACGGAGAGTCAAAATGGCTGACGATAATGTAAAGACTGCTGAAAGCGCGAAAAAGGCCGCAATGGACGGGACAGTAAAAAAGGTGGTCCGTTATGCTGTGGCGCTGGTGCTTTTCCTGATCGTGACAAATCCTTCGATACTTTTCTTCCTGCCTGAAGGCGCGCGGGAAAATCTGCGAAACATATGGAGCCAGATATTCGGCAACGTCGACAGCATAAAAGATGCTGTCAGGATCGATTTTGTCGCGATATTCAAGATAATCGCGATAGTGCTGATGCTTCTTCTGCTTGTCAATATCATACGGCTGATACTGAGCAGGATCAAACCCAAAACAGGCAAGGGCCAAAGCATCAGTTCGATGGTATATTCATTCAGCACCTACGGAGTTGTCCTTCTGGGAATAATAATGGTGCTCAGCGCCCTGGGTGTAAACATGAGCACGATCTTCGCATCCATAGGAATTGTTGCTTTAATAATCGGCTTCGCGGCGGAGAGCCTTATCGCAGACCTTATCACGGGCATCTTCCTTGTGTTCGAGGACGAATTCAATGTCGGGGACATCGTTGAGATCAACGGTTTCCGCGGCACGGTGACAAGCATAGGCATGCGCGTCACATGCATCACTGATATGGGCGGCAACACCAAGGTCATCAACAATTCCGGCATCAAAGACGTGCTCAACCGTTCAAAAGCTGCTTCAAAGGCTGTGTGTGACGCCCCGGTGGCCTACGGCGAAAACCTTGAGCACGCGGAGAAGGTGCTGAACGCGATACTCGATAAGATTCCGGGAAAGTATCCCGATATGTTCAAAAAGCGGCCGGAGTACATCGGCGTACAGGCACTCGACAGCAGTTCGGTCAACCTTCGCGTAGTGGCCGAGGTCGAGGAAAAAGACGTGTTCGCGGCGGCCCGCGTCATCAACCGCGAGATAAAAACAGGCTTTGACGCGGCGGGCGTGGAGATTCCGTTCCAGCAGGTGGTCGTGCATCAGGCTAAGTGATGAAAGACAGGGAATTCGGTTACAATGCCGCGAAGGAGTTCAACGAACTTCCCAGCAGCGAATTTCATATGGGCGAAGATTCCCCGAAGGCCCTTGCGGCGCCTGCGGTGTCTGACGATGCCGGAAAAAGCGGAATGCTGCGCAGGCTGTTTACGAGAAGGGCTGCTGCCCGTGTAGCGGCGGCAATGCTTACCGTAGTGGTCGTGGCGGATTCCTTCGGAATGGACATTCTGGATGGCGGGGAAAAGGTCAAACCGGTACCGGAACAGCCCGCGCAGAGTGCGGAGCCTGCTTTTACTGAGCCAGAGCCTGCCCAGGAAGTTCCCGAAGAGCCCGCAGCCGATTCGGACGCGCCGGTCCTCTACGATCTTGAACCTGAATATATGAACTTCCTCGCCAAGCTGTATCAGGCCGGCAAAACGGAAGATGAAAGCAGTATGGGCATACTGCTGAAGGAGGTCCCGGAGGGCTTCCCCGAGATGACGGTCTACTTTGACGGCGAGCACGCCCAGGACCGCATGGAAGAGGGCGTCCCGACACTTAAATACAGCCTGTCGAGCTATTCGCAGGACGGATCTGTCCCCTACGACACCATCCACAGCCGGGTAGGCTTTTATTTCAAGGGAAAGGTCGAAGAAGGCTGCCGCGTAGTTTTAGGCTATTACGACGGCACTACTTCCTACTGGCTTGAGGAGCCGAGCTTTCACAGCTATGAAGGCTTTGCTTCGCTTCGGGATGTTGAGGGGCTGGAAAGCATGGATACATTCCATGCTACAGGTTTTGCGTCCACGACCGAATATGACAGGGTGGTTCCCACCAACCATTATAGGATCATCGTTAACAGCAGCGGTTCCTTTGTGATGAATGACGGCCGCGGATTCCTTGAAGACGGCGACATGACGGTCATGTGGACAGCTACGGCATACAACGAGGACGGAAGCGTATCAACAGCGGTCGCCGGCGGAAGCATTCAGGACAAAGGCAAGTTCGAGGTCGAGGAAGACACGGGAGGGAACCCGAGGAACATAAAGATACGGGGCAGCGAACTATACAGGGTCATAGACGGGGAAAGCTACCCGGATCCTTATTATCATTCGGTCTATCAGGAAATATTTTATCTGACGGATATCTATGAGGAACTTTACGCGGAGTGGTCAAGGGAATAGCGTTTTATCAATTAACTGTAAAGGACTAAGGTGCCGGATCGGTTAGAGTTTTCGTTCCACATTATGCGGAGGACTTCGACGGGGGTCTAATGTACAGGGATGCTTATGGCGATCCTAACTATTACATTGTCAGGAATGGCGAGCGGATCTATTGTGGCTGGAATATCCACCACATACTCCCTCTCGCCCGTGGCGGCACCGATTCCAGTGATAATCTGATCTGCACCAACATCATCACAAACGAGCTGGCTGCAGATAAGATCACTTACTGGATCGATGATGTGTTGTATCAGGTGAAACGTGTCGCGGGAACGCCCCGACATGAAATCGTAAGACTGACATAAAGGAGAAACCGGATGGGTAAGGTAGGTAATTCTGATAGAATTGCCTACCTTGTTCTTTTACTCGAAAATGCCTTGAAATCAAAGGCTTTCGGGTTTCGCATACAAATAAGACGCCTTCCGATTACCGTTTTGCGCGGTCTTCAGGAGGCGTCTTTTTCGTTTTCTGGTGCTTTCGCTATCTGGTAATCGTTAAATCTCAGGGGTAATCGTTAGATTTCAGAGTAATCGTTAAATCTCAAGGGTAATCGTTAAAAGTCAGTTGACCCCGGCCCAGAAGCAATATACCATATATTTACAGCAAAGCAAGGTAATTCTGATAGAATTGCCTTGCTTTGTTCTTTGTGTTATGATAAAAGCGGGCGTGGACGAGGGGCTGTCCGCGCTGCTGGACGATGACTGGTAAACAAGAGGACAAATCGGGATTTGAGGAAAAATGAAAGAATATAAAGTAAACTCCGGATACGGCTGGCACGCGTGGTTCTGGGTCGATAAAGAAGCGTTCGAGGGCGAGTGGAAGATCGGAATGCTTCGATACCGCATTGAAAAGGCCGTCGGCAGAGCCGACGACGGCAAGCTCTTTCTGATGGTTTGGACGAATCTCGACCAACACGACAGTGACAAGTTTTCACAGGCTTTTTTTGAGATTGACGAGCGCGAGTACGCCGAGCTTCTCGACCGCGCGATCAAACAGGGCGAATTAACGCCGAATGATCGGGAACACCTGATCAAAAGAATGAAAGCGCCCTTTATCCCGCCGTGGGACAGCCATAAAGCCGCCGTCGTTTATCGGGACGGGCGCTATACGCTCGGTCAGCAGAACGATCGTCCGTATCTGATCGTAAACGGAAAGAGATTGACTCTGACCTGCCAGCCGTACGAGCCGTGCCTGTATATCACGGATGAGGACGGCTGCAGGACGGCCGTGCACAACGCCTTCGACCCGTTCGACGTTCTGAACGCTTTCAGCAGAGGCGAAACGATCACATCGATCACCGGCAGAGAATACGACGCGCGGGATTTCTGCGCAATGGTCGAATACGCCGCCGGCATGGCAGATATCGGCATAAACGTCGCGGAAGCTGTGCTCGAAACGGACAAAAAGCAGGGAGAGACCGCAAAAAAGAATAAATCAACGCAGAATACAAATCGTTTGCTTTGAACCCACGCACCCTCATTTGCACCCATGACCATCAATTTGCATCCAAAGGCTGCTTTTCTATCCATTTGTACTTGCAGTTCCATAGGAAAAGCACTCACCGAAAGGTGGGTGCTTTTCCTATTCTGATTCGGTCTTTTCATCGGAGGGGTACAACTCCAGCAGCTCCTCAGGCGACAACAGCGTGATCCCAAAGGTCAAATAGTCTTTTTTGTTCCTCGTGACAATGGCATCACATTTGTTGGACTTGGCACAGGTGGCCAGGAGACAATCTTCAAAATCCGCCGCTCTGGTCAGATAGGCATTGAGTACATCATCGTTCGTGACAGACAGCACCTTTGCGATGTCCAGGACAGAGCCAAGGGCCTTATACGCCATCTCCGTGCTGTGCAGATAACGATGGACTAAATAGAAGATGTCGGTAACGCAGGAGGCAGACAGGAAGCCCTGGACTTTCTTGCTTTCGCAGAGCTGCAAAACCGCCTTGGAATCTGCAAAAAACGGTTCCCGCTGCGTCAGCACATCCAGAAAGATGTTGGTGTCAATCATCAGGCGCATACTTCTGCAGCCGCTCCTCTCTCAGTGCTTTGGCATCATAATCCTCCGGGAGCCTTCCGGCGAGGATGCCGCTGATTGCCTCCACCGCGCTTACATTGGGGTTGGACACCTTTGCGATCTTCTTCCCGTTTTTTGTGATGAAGATATCCTCTGTTGCAAGCATACTGAGGTACTTCCCGAAGTTTACCTTGAACTCCGTTGCTGTAACGACCATGTTGAACCCTCCTTCCATACTCGCAACACTATTATATGCGAAATTACAGGAAACTTCAATATAAATCGTGCGATATAGAAAATGAATATATTAAATTTCGCGCGATAATCCCGGGGATAGACGAATAGAAGTCAACGATAGTTGGATTTCGCTTAGACATGAGCCGTACCCCGGAAATCGGAAGAAACGGGTATGGCCGCGGTGCGGCCCCGGCTTGGTTTCGCAGCGGCGACAAAAATGCCCTGCCCCTGTTCACGCCGGGAAAAGTATGCTACAATGGCGCAAACGCATCCCAACGGAGGGCAAAACGATGTTCGTACTGCGGGACCGGGGGTTCTATAAAAAGACGTTGCTGCTCATGCTGCCGGTGATCCTCCAGCAGCTCATCACCGTGGGCATCAACTTTCTGGACAATATCATGATCGGCTCCTTCGGGGAGGTCAGCATCGCGGCGGCGGCCTTCTCCAACCAGGCCTATGCTTTTTTCCAGTTCATCTGCATGGGCCTGGGCAGCGGCGCGGTGGTCATGTCCAGCCAGTTCTGGGGCCGGAAAGAGCGGGAACCCATGCTCACCACGGCGGCCATGGCCCTGCGGGTGACGGCGGCGATCTGCCTCATATTCACCCTGCTGGGGATGGTCTGGCCCCGGCTGCTGCTCCGGGCCTTCACAAGCGACGAAGCGGTCATCCTCCGGGGCGGGCCCTATATGCGCCTCATCGGGACCACCTTCCTCCTCTCCGGCCTCAGCTCCACCGCCACCTATCTCATGCGCAGCGTGGGGAAGGTGCGCATCCCCCTGATCGGCTCCGCCATCGCCTTTTTCCTGAACCTCTTTTTCAACTGGGTCTTCATTTTCGGCAAGCTGGGCGCCCCCCGGCTGGAGCTGCTGGGGGCTGCCGTGGGCACCGTCATTGCCCGGGTTTTCGAGTTCCTCTTCGTCTTCGGCTACTTCGCCGTGAAGGAGGACGCCTTCGGCTTCCGGCTCCGGCATTTCCTCCGCCCCGGCGGGGAGCTTCGGCGGCAGTATGTGAAATTCAGCCTGCCGGTGCTGTTCAGCGATACCCTGCTGGGTCTGAGCCTCACCCTGGTAAGCGTGATCTACGGTCACATTTCCGCGGAGATCAGCGCCGCCAATTCCATTTCCGGCAGCCTGGTGCGCCTCATCACCATCCTCAACAGCGGCCTTTCCGGGGCCAGCGCCATCGTGATCGGCAACACCATCGGGGAAGGGGACCTGGCCCAGTCCAAGCGACAGGGCAACACCTATATCCTCCTGTCCTTCCTCTTCGGCCTGGCGGTCATCCCCATCCTCCTGGCCCTCACGGGGCCCTATATGCGCTTTTACACCATCCAGCCGGAGACGGAGGCCATCGCCCGGCAGATGCTGAAGATCACCTATTTCATGCTGCCCGTGCAGATGGTGGCCTTCGTCATTTCCAAGGGCATCCTGCGGGGCGGGGGCGACACCCGCTTTCTGCTCCTGGCGGATTCCAGCTGCGTCTGGTTCATTTCCCTGCCCCTGGGGGCCCTGGCGGGCTTCGTCTGGCACCTCAGCCCCGGGTGGATCTATTTCTTCCTGGCGGTGGAATTCCCCCTGAAGGGCATCGTCTGCTTCATCCGCTATTGCAGCGGCAAATGGATACAGGAGATCAAGTCCCACTGACGGAAAAACAAACTGCCGCAGGCGTTTGCCCGCGGCAGTTTTCCAATATCCGGCCTGTTCTAGTCCGCCGGGCCTGCCAGATGCTCCGCCGCGGCGATCAGGGCGCTTTCGTCCCGCCAAAGGTCCCCCAGGACGCAGCCGTTGGGGGTATAGCCCACCGCCCAGGCCCCGTCCGCGCTGAAACCGAAATCGGTGAAGCCCGCGGGAGAGGTCATGGAAAAGAGCTTTTCCCCCTCCGAAAGGCTGAAAACGTCGATGTTCCCGTCCCAGTCCAGGGCCATGAGCATGTCCCCGTCGGGGCTGAAGGCGAAGCGGTAATGGTTGACCTCCAGATTCAGGATCGTCTGCACGGACAGCGTCCCCAGGTCATAGATCAGCAGCCGTCCCGAGGCGTCCGAGGCCACCAGCCGGTCCTCCGTCATGCCGAAGCCGGTGATCTCGCTGGTGAGCTGGCCGATCATGGCCAGCACCGAGCCGTCCCCCTCCCGATCAAAGAGCTCGATCACCCCGTCCGGGTAGAGCAGGGCGGCGCGCATCCCGTCCCGGGAAAAGCGGAGCTGGGGGTTGGGGTTGATCGTCCCTGCGGTGGTGAGGAAGGCCTCCGTCAGCTCGTGTTCCTGCCGGAGGTCCGTGTCCCAGCCTTGGGCGGGCATGTCCGCGGCGTCGTATTCCGGGCAGAGCTCGCCGGAAAAGCTCTCCGTCTCCCGGACGGAGGCCAGGCCGGGCAGACTGTAAAGATAGGCGTCGCCGTTGGAGCGGGAGATGAAGACCGTGTCCTCCATGGGAATGACCCCGCTGTGGATGGAACTGAAGTCCGCCGCGTCCATGCGCAGCAGCGCGCCGGTCTGGGCGTCGATGATATACAGGTTCTGGGCTGTGAGGAAAAGGGTGCGCCCGTCCCGGCTGAATACCAGCTCGGGGACGATGTTGGTGCTCTCCACCGTGCCGGAGAACAGCATGATCTCATTCCAGGGGTCCACGCAATAGAGCGTGTCGGCGGCGACGAAGGCCATCCGGGAGGAATCCGGAGAAAAGACGATGTCGCTGGATTCCCCCTGGGCGGGATCGAAGTAGTCGATGGTCACCATGTCCCCCGTCTGCGCATCCCACTGGAACATGAGGCCGGTATAGGAGCGGCAGGCCACCCTGCGCCCGTCCGGGGAAAGGGTGTAGTGCTCAAATACGGTGCCGGGCATGCCGTAGAGGGGGCAGACCAGCTGCCCGTTTTCGTCGATGATGAGGGTGCCGGTGGCGCCGTTGTTGCCGGAGATCAGGATCTTCGACCAGTCCTCCGAAACCACCACCTGGGTGCCGGTATAATCGTCCAGGTCCTCCCGGAAGGTGAAGATCTCGTCCATGGGCTTCTCATAGAGGATGGTGTAGATATTGTCGTCATAGGAATACCAGTCCTGCATGTCCCCCATGGTGTAGAGCAGATTCTCCGTGCCGTCCGAAGATACGAAGAGGAAGCGCTCCATGTCCTGCACCAGCAGCGTGTCCCCATCCCGCCAGAAAAGGGCGTTGGCGATGTGATATTGCTTGTCCTGCTTGCTGACATAGCGGAAAGCCTCGGAGCCGTCCGCCGTGTTCCAGACGACGGCCAGCCTGCCCTGGTCGCAGATGGCGCAGAAGCGCTCCCCGTCGGGGGAGAAAAGCAGGCTGCCGATCTGCGTATTGCCCACGCTGACCCGGTAGGCCACCTCTCCCGTGCCGAAGTCGATGAGGGCCGCGGAGTTGGAGTTCTCCACCCCGACGGCCTTGCTGCCGTCGGGGGAGGGCACCAGATCCATCAGCCGGACATTCTGGTTGGTGAACCCGGCTACGGGGCTGTAAGGCTCGATATACATGGTCCTGCGCAGCTGCGAAAGGATCTCGCCGCGGCGCATGGAGTCGTTAATGTCGCTGAGGGCCAGGGCCTCCAGCAGCGTGCCCGCCGCGCTCCGCTTTTCCCCGGCGATCCGGGCGGAGGCGGCTTTTTCCAGGTATTCCCCGATGCTGTTGGAGACTGCGCTCAGCCGTTCCTGCTCCGCCAGCAGCCGCCGTTCTTCCGCCAGGCGCTGCTGCTCCTCCGCCAGCCGGGCCTGCTCCGCGGCGATGCGCTGCTGTTCCTCCGCCTCCCGTTTGAGGGCTTCGTTCCTGGCGTGGTTTATGGAGAGATAAGTCCCCGTCCCCGCGGCGATCACCAGGGCTGCGGCGGCGCCCACGGCGATGGTGCGCAGCTTCCGCTGGCGGGCCCGGCGTTTCAGATCGTCGTAGCCCACGCCGAGCATGGGGGCCAGGAGGCGCAGCTGTTCTCCCTTCAGCAGCTTCAGCTGCTGCCCCAGACCGGGCGCGCAGACATTGGCCGCCAAAGGCTCCGTCTCCCGCCGGAGGCCGTTTTCGTCGGTCTCGAAGCGCAGCAGCTCCGGGAAGCTGGTCTCCGGCGTCCCCTCCGCCAGCACCGCCAGCACCCGGTCCCGGCCCTTGTGCTGGATGAAGTATTCCACCTCCCGCAGGCACCAGCGGCTTTCCAGATAGCGGGGGGAGCAGATGGCGATGAGCCATTCGCTCCGGTCCAGGGCCGCCTCGATGTCGCTGCCCAGGTCGGGGGACAGGGGCAGCTCCTCCTGATCCCGGAATACCCGGCCCAGGCGCTTGCGGCCCGTCTTTTTCCGGATGCTGCCGGGAATGTGGTAGGTCTCGATGGCGGTGTGGAGCTTTTTGGCGATCTCCTGATCCGGGCTCTGGTGGCGGTAGCTGATAAAGGCGCAGAATTGCTGTTCCATGCTCGTTCCTCCCCCGGGACGGTCCCAAGACATTTTTCTACATTTTACACGATGCAGGTGCGCCGCACAAGAGAAAGGCGCGCTTGTGATGGGAGAAGAAGAATGGTATAATCATTCAAAAAAGAAAACCGCGCGTCTGCGCTGCCTATGAAAAGGAGGGAACCCCATGGGCTTCAAGCTGTCAGAGCTTTTCGGCAGGAAAAAGAAGTACCCCTTCAATAAGAAAAACCCGCCCGCGGCGGTCTATGCCGGGCCGGAATACTTCGCCCGG
>JAEEPD010000143.1 GCA_016284575.1 Bacillota bacterium
CAGAGAGGTCATAAGAAAGATCCAGATGATCTTCCAGGACCCCGCCGCATCCCTTAACGAGCGTGCCACCATCGAATACATCATCTCCGAAGGCCTTTACAACTTCAAGCTGTTCAAGGACGAAAAGGAGAGGATGCAGAAAGTTGAGGACGTCATCAAATCCGTAGGACTTCTGCCCGAGCATCTGACCAGATACCCCCATGAGTTCTCCGGCGGACAGCGCCAGAGAGTAGGCATAGCCCGTTCCATAGTCATGGACCCCGAGTTCATCGTGGCGGACGAACCCATCTCAGCTCTCGACGTATCCATCAGAGCCCAGGTCCTGAATCTTCTTAAGAAGTTCCAGGAGGAGAGGGGACTGACCTATCTCTTCATCGCCCACGACCTTTCCATAGTGCGCTTCATTTCGGACCGCATCGTGGTAATCTACAAGGGCAGGATCATGGAGATAGCAGAGACCGAGGAGCTCTTCGCTCACCCCATGCATCCCTATACCAAGTCTCTTATGAGCGCCATTCCCATCCCCGATCCCAGGCTTGAAAAGGAGAAGAGGCTCTTCATCTACAAGCCCGACGAGATGCACGATTACTCCAAGGAGCAGCCGACCCTCAAGGATCTGGGCAACGGACACATGGTATACTGCAATACCGAGGAGTTCGAAAAGTACAAGGCAAAGAGATTTGCGTAAAACCGTATACAAAACGCGAACGGCAAGTGCCCTTCAAGACCTCGCTCTTTAATCTCACATCGTCCTCCAAAGGTCGGACGCTGTTCAATTAAGCGCTAGCCAATGGTCTTTCAGAGCACTTGCCGCTTCGCTGATAAGAACACTAAATATCTTCAGCTGGCATATCAGTATTAAAACATGGATATTTACGATCCCAATAAAAATCAAAATACTGCATTTGAGGTCGACAGCAAACACCTGTGGGCAAGGACGATTCTTTTTGTCCTTGCCTTTGTAATTGCTGTGGTCGCCTTCACCAGGGGAATACTGAGTCTGGGCGCCCAGAAGCCGGGCTATTACCAGCTCACTGCCGCTCCCTGCGAGGACGCCCCTTATTATGCCTCGGAATTCGAATATACAGCCTGGTTCGACGGCAGCTCAAACGAGATCAAGCAGAACATAAAGCAGGCAGAGGCTGATTATTCCAGAGCCATGGAATTTGCATATAAGCTGCTGGACCCTGAAAACGAGTACAAGGGCTATGTAAATCTGGCAAGCATCAACAATGCGATTAAAAAGGGGGAGGCGGCGGAGCTGACCCTTCCCAAGGAGCTCTACGTGGTCCTGAAGGATGCCGTCGCCAAAACGGATGCGCCTTCTTCACCCTCACCTGAAAGCTCCCTTCTGACCGGCTCCGCATATAACGTTTTCGCAGGTCCGCTGTACTTCGAATGGAAGCAGATACTGATCGCAGAGGATGGTCCGGAGTTCGACGAGGAGGTCAACCACTCAGAAGCCTCCAGAATGGCCCTGATCGCCTCTCTGAGCGCCGAAAGAAGCAATTTTGATATCTTATTCGTCGACGACGAAAAATGCGTCATACGGGCTGCTATGGCCTCTGACGCGGTTTCGGCTCTGAAGGGCCTGGAGCTGGAGGATGCTCCCGTTATCGACCTCAATCTTCTCAGAGATGCATATCTTATTCAGATCGTTTCAGGCATGATGGAGGACCGGGGCTGGAACATGGGCCTGTTTCAGAATTATACAGGCCTGACAGTACGGCAGCGGGGCGATATCGAGCGGGAGGAAGGCAAAAGCGCAGAGGCTGATTATTACGTTACGGATCATATCTCTCACAAAGCGCTTAACGACAAGGACTACTACCATTACAGATTCAGGATAGGCAACAGGATAAGAGAGCGCAGTCTGTATTTTCAGCCCTGGGACGGCAGGCAGCTGGATTTTCCTTCGACGGACACGGCTGAGTTTTACACAGATCATATCCCTGACGTGGTTTACGACCATCTGGAAGAGTATTTCAGAACACACACTTAAATGAATACGCCAAGGGCCGCAGAGAAAAAGCTCTCTGCGGCTTTTTTATTTGCTTAACAACACAAAAAACAAAAATAACTGCAGGGAGGCAGTTATTTTTGTTCAAAAGGGGTATTGGGATTAGAGATCCTATGAACGAATCAGGGGAGATCCGTTCAAAAAAATATTAACAAAAGATTCTTTAATTTGCAATATAAAAGAAAGGCAACTGCTATTATTTTTTATTATTTGAATATGTCTGTGGACAGGGCTGATAAATTTGAGTAAAATAGAATGCAGAGAAATATAGCATAATGTAGCATTATGTTAACATATCGGAGGCTATGTATGAAATTTCAGCAGGAATTTGAGGACTATCTGGTCCGCGAAAAAGACGCTTCGGGCTCCACTCTGAACGCGTATATGGGCGATGTAAGGGATTTCGGCATCTATCTGGAGGACAAGCGAAGAAAGGATCTAGTGTCCTGCGGCAGCGCTGACGTGGCTGCCTACATCATGCAGATGAAGGAGGACGGAAGGAGTGCCTCCACCATCAACAGAAAGATGTCCTCCATCAGGTGCTATTACAATTTCCTGCTGGCAGAAAAGAAGATAAGCGTCAATCCGGCTCAGAACATCAAGTCCCCGAGGATCGCGGAGAAGGGCATAGAATACCTGAGCATAGAGGAGGTGGAGCACATACTGGATTCTCCGGAGGTAAAGGATGCCAAGGGAAAGCGGGACAAGGCTCTTCTGGAGCTGATGTATGCCACCGGCATGAGGGCCACGGAGATATCCCACGCCAACGTATCCGATCTTGACCTTAAGATAGGCTTTATCTCCTGCACCAACGAGGGCAAGACCCGTATCGTTCCTATTGGAAGGATAGCAAAGGCGGCTCTGGAGGAATACCTGAGCTTTGCAAGAGCTGAGCTTCTCAGGGGCGACGAGAACTCAAAGGCGCTGTTCGTCAATTTCCAGGGCCAGCGTATTTCCCGCCAGGGCATATGGAAGATACTCAAGTTCTACGGAGAAAAGGCAGGCATAGACAAGCCCCTCAGCCCCCAGATCCTCCGCAATTCCTTTGCTGTGCACATGGTGCAGAACGGAGCTGATATAAGGACCATTCAGGACCTGCTGGGCCTTGAGGACATCAATGCCGCCAAGCTCTACGCACTGGCCGGCAAGAACAGAGTCATCGACGTCTACGACCGCACCCACCCCAGAGCATAATGTGACATTGGGGACGGTTCTCTTTGTCACATAGTCTATAAGAGTATATATTCAATATAAAAGGATTCTGGTATCAATGCCAGAATCCTTTTTTGATCGCCGATCCCTGATAAGACTGCGATCATTTCAATGCTTATTAAGTGATCAACCGTCAATCGGTCGCCTTTGTCGCTTTTATAGTATCACCTGAATATTTTCAAGTCAGGTGAAGTTTACTCAGCTATCTCCATCACCTGGATGGTGCCGTTGTAGCTGTAGAGGTTGAAGGTGTCGCTGTAGGCCAGGGCTGCGTCCAGATCCAGCCAGGTGCCGGAGGAGGGGACGTAGCACATGATATCCGCAGGGATATCGTAGGTGTTGGCACCGAAGGTGACAGCGCTCTTTCCAATGAAGGCACTCTCCTTGACATTAACCAGCTTGCCCATCTCGTCTATGAAGGCGAAGGAGTTCTGGCTGTTGAGCCTTACGTAGTAATAGCTTCCGGACCTGAAGGGATAGGAGCTTACTACGCCTGTTTTAAGTGCAGAGGGATCTGCAGCTTTGCCTGTGTCGATGATGACATTCTTGTCGCCTGCATCGTCGGTAAAGACTCTGGCTCTGCCATAATAATGGCCCTGCTTGTCTCCGGCGTGGAGCTGGATAAGGTCTGCATCTCCCGCCCAGTTCCTGCGGATGTAGCTGAGGTCTGCATACTTGATCAGCGCGCCGAGGCTGTCCCTTGATACGGGCTGGCCGTAGTCGAAGAATCTTGCGTTTTCAGCAATGGCTGAACCTGCCTTAAGCTCCAGATCTCCGCTTACACCGGAGCCAACGGGACCAATGCTTATCTCTCCCATCTTGTACTGGCTGATGCTTACGATCTGCTTGTAGCAGCTGTTGGCGCCGATGGTGCCGCTTAAGGGCAGGGTCTCATCTCCAAGGAAGAGGCTCAGGCCGCTTTCGTTATAAATGCCCATGGCATTGCCCTTTACATCCTTGCTTACACCGGCAACCTGACCGTCTGTGGTCAGCAGCATGGTGCAGGAATCGCCGGGCTTATACTGCGCAACGCTGCTTACCGCGCCGTCCAGAAGGGGGAAGCTCTGT
>JAEEPD010000144.1 GCA_016284575.1 Bacillota bacterium
GCATAAGATCTCTGTTCAGTTTTTCGTCTGAAAGAAAGCTTTTCATCTGAAATGGTTCCGTCTAAAAATCTATTCTTGCCAGATCCTCTTTAAAGCTCTCCGGCCTGAAGGGCAAAAGATGTACCCCTCCGGGAGCCTCAGGATAGCTGCCTGCAGCAGGAAAGGCTGCTGTAAGCCTTCCTCCGAGGCCGATTCCCCCTTCCGTATCCGGAAGAGAGCTGCAGATCAGGAGTCCGTGAGCAAAGCTGCTTCCGAAGGCCAGGCTTCCAAGGCCCACTTCCCTCTCAGGAGCAGCTCCGAAGAATTCGTTCATTGCAGCTCCCAGGTCCTGCTCGGACTCCACGCTGAACAGCCTGGGCTGAAGTTCCTCCCTGTGCTTCCAGCAGAGGCTGTGGTCCTGCTCAGAAAGCATCATGGATCTTGAGACTGAAAAGAAAAGCTCGGTCATTTCGTCCGGGAAGGCGCTGCCCGCAAGGTCCAGCACTATTACTGCCCTGCTGGATACGGGCATGCCAAGCTCTCTGAGCATGGTCTTTCCTGTCTTTTCCGAAAGCTTCCAGTGTATCTGGCGTATGGGATCTCCCGGCTGGTATTCCCTTATGCCGAAGGTCTCGCTGGGGTCGTTTCCAGGTCGGTTTGCGGAGAAGGATCCGCCGTCTCCCGAGCTTTCGGTATCCTCCACCAGGTTTATGAAGGGCATGGACAGCTGAGGAGAAGAAAAAAGAGAGGTCTCAGCTTCTGCTAAAAGCTTTTTTCTGCATATCCCGAAAGCATCTCTTCCCCAGAGCTCAGCCTTGAGCTTTACCATGCCGCAGTGCTTAAGTTCTATGGATGCAGAAGCCCTGCCATCTCCGGAAAACACAGGGCTTAAGCTCTCACCATCCCCCGTAAGCAGGTATTCCGTATAAAGCAAAAGCTCCGTGCCAAGAAGGCGCAAAGCCGGATTTTCGTAGGTGATATTAACGGAAACAGCAGCAGAGTTCCCCCTTTCTGCCCTTTCCGGGCCCTCAAAGGAAAGTCTGGCCCTGTCGCTCTTTATCAGGAGAGGAAGCATCAGAAGCAGCGGCATTAAAACCGAGGCTGCAAGTATCAGCCTTGTACCGCTGTTGTTTTCGAAAAAGTAAAGGGCTGCAGCGGCAATGAGCCAGAGCAGCCATAAAAGCTTCCCCTTCATTTAGGATCATGCCCTCCTGTCGGGCACAGTTACAGTCTTCAGAATATCGTCAAGCACCGACAGAGCATCATCTCCAGCCAGTCTGGCCTTCTGAGTGAGAATGAGCCTGTGGGAGCAGACATCGGCAAACTCAGCCTGAACGTCCTCGGGGATAACGTAATCCCTGCCCTCAAGATAGGCTCTGGCCTTGGACATGCGGTCCAGATAGATGGCGCCTCTTGGGCTGATGCCAATCTCGGTCTTTTCGTGGGTCCTGGATGCCAGGGTAAGATCCGTGATGTACTCAAGTATGCTGTCTGCGGTGTGCACCGCTGCGGTCTCAGCCTGCATGCGCAGCACGTCCTCAAGGCTCAGCACCTGGGAAACGCTTTCAAGAGGCTCCGCATTCTGGCGCTTTCTGAGCATCTCGATCTGTGCTTCCTTTCCGGGATAGCCTATGGAAAGCCTTACGAGGAAACGGTCCATCTGGGCGTAGGGAAGCATCTGGGTCCCTGCGGTGCCCACGTTGTTCTGAGTGGCAATTACTATAAAGGGTCTGCTCAGAGGATAGCTGTTTCCGTCCACCGTCACCTGGCCCTCCTCCATGGCCTCAAGAAGGGCTGACTGAGTCTTGCTGGAGGTCCTGTTTATCTCGTCTCCCAAAAGCAGGTTGGTGCCGCTTAAGACTCCCGGTCTGTACTCAAAGATTCCGTTTTCCCTGTCATACACCGAAAAGCCCACGATGTCCGAGGGGAGCACATCCGGGGTAAACTGTATGCGCCTGTAGCTAAGCCCCATGGTCCTGCCAAGGGCTATGGCCAGGGTGGTCTTGCCTACACCGGGCACATCGTCCAGCAGTATGTGGCCGTCAGCCAGTATGGACATCAGTATCTTTTCTATAACGCTTCTCTTGCCGGAGATGACCTTTTCTATCTCCGCGCAGATGGCCGATAATTCTTCTCTCATTAATACTTTTCCTTAAAAACAGGGGGCAGTATGCCCTGCCCCCTGAAACATAAACCGGGTCTTACCTTGCAAAATATCTGAAGAGCATGGTTACGATCTCGCTTCTGGGGCTGTCAGCTCTGGGATCGATCTTGCCGTCGGCAATATCGAAAAGTCCGTCCATGACAGCATAGCTGATGGGTTCAAGAGCGTATTCGGAGATCTGATCCACATCCTCAGCCTCGAGCTTGAAGGAATAGAGACCTTCAAATCCGCCGCCCTGCAGCTTGATATATCTGTACAGGAAGGTCATAGCCATTTCTCTGTTGATGGTCAGCTCCGGTCTGAAGGTGGTGGCGGTGGTTCCCTGGGTGATACCGTTGGATACTGCCCAGAGCACTGCGTCATAGTAGTAAGCGCCTTCTGCCACGTCCTCGAAGGGGTTCTCACCCTCTGCCTTGGGGCTTCCTGCGGCTCTCCAGAGGAAGGTCACAGCCTGGGCTCTGGTAAGAGTCTTCTCGGGGGAGAACTTTGTGGCGGCGGTGCCCTCGGTGATG
>JAEEPD010000145.1 GCA_016284575.1 Bacillota bacterium
AGCGGAAAAACCACTCTGGCTAATCTTCTTGCAAGATTCTGGGACATTACGGAGGGGCAGATACTTATCAGGGGCAAGGACGTGCGGGATATCCCCATGGAAAGCCTCATGAGCAGCATTTCCATGGTGTTTCAGAGGGTGTATCTGTTTGGAGATACGGTGTTCAGCAATATTGCCATGGGACGGCCGGATGTGAGCCGGGAGGCTGTTTACGAGGCCGCTAAAAAGGCCCGCTGCTACGATTTCATAATGCAGCTGCCCTACGGCTTTGATACCGTCATAGGAGAGGGGGGCTCTTCCCTTTCCGGCGGCGAAGCCCAGCGCATCTCCATAGCCCGCTGCCTTCTTAAGGATGCGCCTATAGTGGTGCTGGATGAGGCCACTGCCAGCATAGATGCGGACAATGAGAGGCTCATAGGCGAGGCTCTGTCCGAGCTTTGCCGGGGCAAGACCGTCATCGTAATAGCCCACAGGCTGGGAACTGTGCAGGCTGCAGACAGCATCGTGGTCCTCGACAAGGGCCGCGTGGAGGCTGTGGGGACTCATGAGGAGCTTATGAAGCACTGTGGTCTCTACCGCCATCTGGTAGCTCTTAATGACAGCTCGGCCGACTGGAGTCGGGGCAGGGTTTCCGTTGATGCCGCAGCTTCGGAGGAAAAGGAGGTCTGCTATGACTAAGAATTTCTGCCGCATGGCGGGGCTCTTCATGATGATGCTGAGCGTGTTTTTACTGCTTGGAGGCATGTTTCTGAAGGGTCCGGGCTTTCCAGCCTGGCTGGCTCCGCTGCTGCTGTGCCTCGGGATCCTGCTTATGACAGTGGGCGTCGTATTCTACAAAATACTCATGGACGATTAATGTGACAAACAGAACCCGTCCCCGATGGCGTTAATTACGATAAGTCAGAGGCTTTCAGCAATGCTCTTCAGAACATCCGCCTTATTGTTAATTCACTTTTAGATCTGTTTTAAAGTATGCTGAATGGTCTTCCGCAGGAGCTCTTCGCAGCCGCACGATTTCAGCGAGTGTGCGTCGAGGCAGCCGGGAGGATAGCGCGATAGCGAGCGGCGATGGTAGGCGCGAGCGGGTCCGGCGCGCGGCCGAGACCAGCGAAGCTGAAATCGACTGCGCTGCAGCGACGAGGACCTTTGACCATGAAGCATACTTAAAACAGGATAAATTGTGACAAACTGAACCCGTCTCCGATGGCGTCTTGACGGATAACGCCAAATGAGTTATCCTTATATAGGATAATTGATAACTCTTGACGCTGGAGGTTTTAGGATATGAGATACGAAAGTTTTGTTAAGGAGCTGGCTGAAAAGTATGCGGAGCAGGGCATCGCAAACCCTGATAATTTCCCCAACATAGAGCTTTACCTGGACCAGATGGTGGGCTGCCTGAACAAGGAGCTGGCCATTTACGGCAGCGAAAAGAATCCGCCTGTGACCAAGGCCACCATAAGCAATTACACCAAGCATAAGATGCTGCCCAAGCCCGTGGGAAAGAAATACACCAAGGCTCACCTGGAGCTTATGACCACTGTTTTCTATCTTAAGAACTGCTTCAGCATGGAACAGGTCCAGCGGCTCATGGCGCCCATCATGGAGAACTACGAGTCCGCCTGGGACGAAAAGCTGGACGTGGATGCCATGTACAGGAATCTCCGGGAGCACCTGAAAGAAGAGCAGGGCGACTTTTCCGAGGAGCTGAAGCAGCAGATAGTCTCCAATAAGAAGTTCCTTTCGGATCTGGGCTACGAGACTGACGATTACTCGGAGATATTCATGCTGATCCTAGGCCTGGTGATGAAGTCCAACGCTGAGCGCTTCGTGGCTGAAAAGCTGCTGGAGGAGTACTTCGAGAAATAGGCGGGGCAGAAGGTTCGCAAGAAAGAGCCTCTGGCTGCCCGGTGATATGACAAATCAAAAACCGACGGATGCGATTTACGCAGCCGCCGGTTTTGTGCTTTTTATTTATCTTTTCTTACGATCTTGATGGTGTTTCTGAAGCCCTGGGGCCTGTCGTTTTCGGGTCTGCGGGAGCGGTTCTGGTCTCTGCCCCGGTCTCCGTTTCTGTCAGAGCTTCTGTCCCTGCCCTGGCCGGAGGGCCTTCCGCCACCGTTTCTTCCTCCGCTTTGGGAATTCCGTCTTCCTTCTTCGCCTTCAGGCTTTCTTTCGCGCTTTTCTCCTGCGGGAGCGGCGCCGCCCTCGGCCTGTTTTATGGAAAGGGATATGCGGTGCTTGGCTTCGTCAACCTCCAGGACCACCACCTTAACGATGTCACCTACGGAAAGCACCTCGCTGGGGTGCTTTATGAATTTGTTTGTGATCTGGCTTATGTGGACCAGGCCGTCCTGGTGGACACCGATGTCCACGAAGGCCCCGAAGTCGATGACGTTGCGCACCGTGCCCTGAAGCACCATGCCGGGCTTAAGGTCCTTGATGTCCAGCACGTCCTTCCTGAGGACCACGGGAGGCAGCTCCTCTCTGGGGTCGCGGCCCGGCTTTATGAGCTCGTCCGCAATATCCATCAGGGTGGGCACGCCCACGCCGCACTGCTCTGCCAGGGCCTTTGCTCCTGCAGCGGCGATGCGGTCCTTAAGGTCTCCGAGACGGCGCTCACGCACATCCTCCATGCCGTAGCCGCAGGCCTTCAGCAGCTTT
>JAEEPD010000146.1 GCA_016284575.1 Bacillota bacterium
TGAGGGACAGCGATGCTGCCTGCATCGCCGCGGGAACGGATTCAAAGGAACTGATGAGACGCGCCGGACAGGCGGTGTTCGATGCAGTCTGGAGCAAGAATCGACCGGATCCGAAAGGGAAAGAAGCCGGTCCCGAGAGCTTGTCACCCGCAGCCATAGTCTGCGGCAGCGGAAACAACGCAGGGGACGGCTATGTTCTGGCTCTTCTCCTGAAGGAGCACGGCGTGGATTGCCGGATATTCCTTCTTAAGGAGAAGTTTTCGGAGGACGGACTGTACTATTTTAATAAATGCCAGGAGGCCGGTGTGCCCTGGGAGCTTTGCACTGAGCAGACGGACCTCTGCGGCTGTGCCGCAGTCTTTGACTGCATCTTCGGCACGGGCTTTCGCGGAAGGCCTGAGGGTCTGGCCGGCACCATTATCGAAAGAATAAACGAAGCAGGAGCAAAAGGCGCCTTTGTGGTCTCCGTGGACATAAACAGCGGGCTGAACGCGGACACCGGCATGGGCGAGATCTTCGTGAAGTCGGACCTGACGGTGTCCATCGGCTGCTATAAGCCAGGTCATTTTCTGAACATGGCAAAGGATGCCATGAAGAATAAAATAAATGCGGACATCGGGATACCGCCGGCCGGGGAAGGCTTCTGGCTTCTGGAGGAGTCTGATGTAAGGGCTCTGTTTCCTGAAAGAAAGAATTTCTCCAACAAGGGCGACTACGGCTATGCGGCGATCATCGGGGCCGCGGAGGAGCCTGAAAACAGCGCCGCCCTCATAGGGGGCAGCCTGGAATACAGCGGAGCCATACGCCTTGCGGCACTGGGGAACGCAGCCGTTAGAGCCGGCGCAGGAGTGGCCTCCATAGCAGCCCCCGCCTCCATCTGTCCCATAATCGCCGGATCCATCCTCGAGCCAACCCTGATCCCCCTTTCAGAGGATAAGGGGAGGCTGCGCTTCAGCGAGGAGCAGTTTTCCGCCATCTGCGCAAGATACAGGCTCATAGCCTTCGGCATGGGCGCGGGCAGCGGGCAGGAGACCCTGAAGGCCGTCCGCTTCCTTCTGGAAAACTTCAAAGGGACCCTGATACTTGACGCCGATGGGCTCAATGCCCTGGCAAGGCTTGAGACTGCAGCAGAGGCCGAAGGAAGCAGCCTGACAGCATCCAGGCCCGAAGGGCAGAAGCTGATACTCACGCCCCACCTTAAGGAGTTTTCCAGACTGGCTGGCTGCGAAATAAAAGAGATCCTTGGGGACCCCATAGGACGCACACGGGCTCTGGCAGCAAAATACAGGGCAGTCGTAATGCAAAAAGGCCCCTCCACCATCGTTTCCGATGGAGAAAGGGTCCTGATAACAGACAGGGGCTGCCCCGGCATGGCCACTGGAGGCAGCGGAGACGTGCTTTCCGGCATTCTCGCTGCGGTATGCTGCTCCCCGGCAGTCACAGCCGCAGGCAGCAGCGTAAGCCTGCTTGATGCAGCTGCAGCCGGAGCCTGGATAAACGGCGCAGCAGGAGAGCTGGCCCAGTCCCGAAGCTCAGCTGCTGCCATGACCGCAGGCGATACCGCCCGCTGCGCGGGCGAGGTCATAACCAGTCTTCTTAAAAATCGATAATTATTCTGCAGTCTCTTGCATCAGCGCTTTCCGAAGACGAATCTCTTCTGAACAAAATAGCTGAGGACGAAGAGTATCACGTCCACAATGGCCTTCAGCAGGGTCCTGGCCCCGCCTGCAGCGCCTGTAAGGGCCACCAGCAGGTTCAGGGTGCCCGATGACAGGAAATACTGGCAGACGGCCACCAGAGCGTATTTGGCCAGGGAGCTGCCCACAGCCGCATTGCTCTTGAACACCCAGTTGCGGTTTATGGTGTAGTTGAGCAGCGCGGAGATGATCCTTGCGCCGCCCACGGCCAGGAAGATCTGAGCCGCGGTGCTCATGCTTCCCGCCGCCACAGGGCCTTCCAGAAGGCTGTTGAAGACGCTGAACAGCGTCAGATCCACAGCGGTGGAGACCACCGAGGACACGAACTGCTTCAGGATCCTCGACTTTGCGAAGATCAGCTTGTATATCCGCCAGGAATCCTTGAGAGGATTGAAGTGGGAGCTCTTGTTCTCCTCTATATAGACCGTCGCGATGGGTATCTCCCTGAATTTTATGCCCTGATCGTGCATGTAGAGCAGCATATTGGTCTCGTATTCGAAGCGCTCGCCCTCCACATCCTCCGCAAAAGCCTTAAGGCAGGAGGCGGGAATGCCGCGAAGGCCTGTCTGGGTGTCGTTCAGCCTGATGCCGCAGAACACCAAGAAGACCCAGGAGGTGATGCGGTTACCCATCATGCTCCTCTTGGGCACGTGGGACAGGGAAAAGTCCCGACCGCCTATCATTACCTTGTCCGGCTCCTTCTCCATGCCCTCCGCCAGCTTAAGCGCATCCTCGGGCTTGTGCTGTCCGTCGCCGTCTATGGTGATGACGCCCCTGCACTCCGGGTGCTGCTCAGCAATATAGGCAAAGGCATCGCGAAGAGCCCTGCCCTTCCCCTTGTTAACCGGATGAACCAGCTTTTCAATTGTGGGATGGTCCTTAAGCGCCTTGTCGAAGGGAGCCTTGTGGGCCTCGTCGCTGCCGTCATCCACCAGCACCATTTTTTCAAAGCCCGCGGCGAACATGCCGTCCACCACCCGGTTCAGCTTCTCGTCCGGATCCAGGCTGGGTATTATAATATAATAATCGTTCAGATTCATGTGTTTCCTCTTTTCGGTGCCCGGGAGATGCTCTGCAGCGATCAGCCGCAGCCCCGGAGCCGTTTCTTTTTCAGGCCGCTTTTACAGCCCGTACTGAAAAATTATACTAACGGCGCAGGCCAATATCAAGATGCTTTTCCTTGCCCCCGGCCCCTTTATTTGCTAAAATCAGTTCAAAGGAGGGCAACACCATGAAGAAAGACAAAACAGAAAAGCAGGAGAAGAAGCACCCCCTGCTGACGAAGCTCATGATCTTTATAATCATCTGCCTTCTTATAGTTGCAGGCATTTTCTACCTGCAGATGCGGCTCCAGGAGGCTAAGACCGCGGAGCAGCAGGCAAGGCTGGCAGCAGCGGAGGCTGCGAAGAAGCCCAAGATAGACATCGAAGCCCTACAGACGAGGCTGGAATCCGCCGCGGAATTCACCACAGCCGAGCTCTATTACCAGGGCATAATAAGATACAGCGACGGCAAGATCCCCTTCCTGACCCAGAAGGCCTTCTCCATGCTCTACTCCGCCAAGGTGCGGGCCGGTGTGGACGCCAGCCAGATAAGCCTCCACGCGGACGATGAAAGCATAATCGTGACCCTGCCGGAGGCCCAGGTCCAGTCCATAGATGTGGACCCGGACTCCATACAGTTCTTCGACGAAAAGGCAGCCCTTCTGAACTGGACTAAGAAGGAGGACGTGGTGGATGCCATAAAGGCCGCAAGAGACGATCTTGAAGCCCACGTGGACATGCAGCCCCTGAAGGACAAGGCCGCCGAGGAGCTGAGGCTCTTCACCCAGGGCCTTATGGAGAGCGTTGCCAACGGCCGCAAGGTGATCATCTACTGACAGCAGCCCTAAACCGGCTCCCCCAAGGGACGTCAATCAATCTGAACCCCGACAATACAAAACCCTGAAAGCCTTCAGCAGGCCTTCAGGGTCTTCTTTTGCTTATTCAGCTATCCGTCGCTACTTTACAGTGACCTTGGTGATGTGGGGGTTGGGTCCCTCATACCAGTAGAGGAAGCCCTCCATGTCCACGGTGTCGCCCACCTTCAGGCCTTCAACGGTCTTGTAGACCTCGGTGTCGCTGCCGCAGAGATAGGATTCCACGGTGAAGCTGTAGGTGTTGCCGCCAAGAGAAACGTTGAAGTAGAGGTCATCGCCCTGGGCGCCGGAGCCGTCCCACTTGTACAGAGCCTCGGATTCGACCTTCATGCCCTTGAAGCTTACGTACTGGTTCATGTAGTTAGCAAGCTCATCCTTGCCCAGCTTGTCGCTGACGTCGGTAACGGGAGCAGTCCAGCTGCCCTTGCCGAATTCGAAGGTGCCGTCCACGACCTCGATCTCGCCGGACCATTCACTCTTGTAGCCCTTAACCTTGATCTTGGTGCCCTGGGTGAGCTTTGCTGCGTCAGCCTCGGAGCAGGCCAGGTTGTAGATGAAGTAGCCGCCGGTGCCATCCTGCGCATAGACATTGATGGTATCCTGCCACCAGGATTGGGTCGCCATGACGTAGCATTCGATGGTGACCTCGCTGTCCATGGGAGCATCCATGTACTGCTGATAGGTCATGACGCCTGCGCTCTTCTTGTTGGGATCCTCGGCGCCGCAGGCTGCAAGGCCCAGAAGCATCGCAAATACCATAACGATCGTAATTATCTTTTTCATTTTGTCTTCCCTTTTTTGTAATACTTATACGAGAGAGATATTTATAACAATATAATTATAGCTTCTTTGCGGAAATAATCAAGATTTCCTGCGTGCTTTGCTGCTGTCCCAGAGAACATAGACGCCGATCAGCACCCAGGCCGCCGCAATGCCGCAGAGCAGCAGCTTCGAGGTGCCGGGGAGAGGCCCCAGCTCCTTCTTGCCCACGGTGGTGGTGTTCAGCTGATCCAGCCTGTAGAGGGAATTCACGCTGCTGTAGAGGCTGTCAAAGTAGGCCTCATCCACAGTCTGGCCGCGTCTCATGGACTTGCACACATTTTCTATCATCTGCCCCGCCGCATCCCTCAGAGACGCAGAGCCGTTGAACACCGGAGTCGTGAAGGTGTTGGGGATGTTGTCTATTATGAGCTTCGTGGCGTCCAGCTTGATGCTGTATTCGTCAGCATATTTCCCCTCCCCCGCCAGATAGGCCTCGTAGTCAGGATCCTGCTGGGCCTTGGTGGTGACAGGCACATAGCCCTCGGTTTTGGCGTAGGCTATCTGCACATCGTTTGTGAGCATGTACTGGGCGAAGAGCCAGGAGGCCAGCACCTCCTGAGGATCCTGCTTGTTGAACACGCAGATGGAGGGCCCCTGGGATATCATGACGGGGTGCTCCGCATCGAACTGGGGGATGGGTCTTACCACGGTCTCGAATTCCACTATCCGGTCCGCCGCGATGTCGATATTGGGGGCCTTGCTGCCCATCCGGGTCGCTCCGGCGGTG
>JAEEPD010000020.1 GCA_016284575.1 Bacillota bacterium
AAGCACATTCGCCCTGCTGATGGCATTGACGGACTTATTGATGCAGTCCTCGTCCAGCATCTCGCCGTAGAGCACCACATCCGGCTTTATAAGCCCTCCGCATTCGCAGTAAGGCACGCCGTTTCTGCAGTTCTTCTCGTCCATTATGTAGTCGAGATCGTAGAATCTGCGGCACTTTGTGCAGTAATTGCGCTCCACCGAGCCGTGAAGCTCGTAGACCCGCTTTGAGCCCGCCTTCTGGTGCAGCCCGTCTATGTTCTGGGTGACCACAGCGCTGAGCTTCCCCTGCTTTTCCAGCTCCGCCAGAGCCAGATGAGCCTTGTTGGGCTTTGCCCAGCTGGCTATCAGGTTCTTCTTGTAGTAGTCGTAGAAGGTCTCTGTGTTGGAGTAGAAAAAGTCGGAGCTCAGGATCTCCTCCGGGCTTATGCCGTACTCCTGCTTTGCGTGGTACAGCCCCTTCTCGGACCTGAAGTCCGGAATGCCGCTCTCCGTGGAAACACCTGCGCCGCCGAAGAAAACTATATTCTTCGCGTTTGAAATTATCTCTTTTAATTCTTCGTACATCTTGGTATTATATTCCCCGGGCAAATTGCAGCCCAAAACAATGGTGCGGTTTGCATCAAGCTATTGTAGCACAAAACCGCCCATCTTGTACAGGAGATTAATTGTGAAGAATTCTTTAGGAAACATAAATAAAACCATCATATCGCTGCTGGCGGCAGCTCTGCTGCTGACCATTTCGGCAGTACCGGCCTATGCCGGCCAGCCCATGCATTTCGAGGATCTGAACATGAACATGGAGCTTCCCGGCGGCTGGAGCAGCTTCGTCCCCGGTCAGGAGGAGCTCCCGGCAGCCCTCGCCCTCATAGACATGGACAAGGAAAAGCTGGAGAGCTACTGCAAGGACTACGGCTGCATTCTGTACGCCGTTAAGGACGATGGCACCGCCACCTTCACCATTGTGACAGGCAACGCCAAGCACAAGAATCTGGCCGGCCAGTCCGACAGCTCCATCACTAATTTAATGCAGACCAGCTACGGCATGAAGACCCTTGCCTCCACTCTTGAAGGCAAGTCGGACGCCGTCATTTACTCGGGCCACATCCCCTTTTACACCGTCTCCGGATCCGTCAGCTCTGAAGGCTCGCGGACTTTTATAAATTACTACTCAACCATCAGCGACTACAGACTGATACTTTTCATCGTAAGAATGGAGGATCCGGAGGCCTCAGAGGAGGCGCTTTCCGCCATCAAAAGCGTTACGCTGCCGCCCATGGAGAAGGAAGTCTTCAACTGGGTGCCTGTGGTCGGGATCCTCGTGTTCCTGATCGCCGCCTACGCCTTCTACAGGATAGGCCCACACAAAAGAAAACAGAACCAGTGGTTTTATTAGGTACACCACCCATGGAAAGAGAAGACGAGCTGCTGCTTGCAGCCATAGAAGATAAATACCAGCAGTGCCAGGAGCGCTCAATGCCCACAGCCAGCGCCTTTCTTGACATGCGTCAGTGCGCCCTGGCGGAATCAAAATTCCGCTTCACCCGCCATTTTCTCTGGGGCGGCTACGAGGATGCCGAGCGGCGAATCATGGTCTTCCTGCCCGACTATTACGAGGGAGACCCCCAGGACCCGGCCTTCCGCCTGTACCCGGAGGACGAATTCCTGGAGGTCCTGAGAGTCAGCATTCCCAAGGGCTCCCGGCCTTTGACCCACAGGGACTACCTGGGCTCTATCCTTGCCCTTGGCATCGACCGCAGCGTCACCGGGGACATCCTGGTGCAGCCTCTGGGCGCGGACATCGTGATCCTTAAAAGCATGGAGGACTATCTCCTCAGCTCCTACACCAGCGCCGGAAGAGCCACCCTCACAACATCCATCGCACCAATAGAGGAGCTGCGTCTGGCAGAGACTAAAATGCAGCAGAAGCGGGACACGGTGGCATCCCTTCGCCTGGACAATGTGGTCTCCTCCGCCTTCAATCTTTCCCGCGGCAAAGCCCAGGATGCCATCAGAGGCGGCATCGTCAGCCTCAACGGCCTTCAGTGCCTCAAGCCCGACGCCCTTGCCGAGGAAGGCGATAAGATCACCCTCCGCGGCATGGGAAAAGCCGTCCTCCGCGAAGTCGGCGGCACCACCCGCAAAGACCGCATAACCATAATCCTGGATAAATATATCTAAACCTTATCGTAGATAAATACAACTGAAACTATGGATAAGTTCATCCGGATTCAGAACAGCCACATCTGAAAACAAGGACAAGTAAACCCATATTCTAAACAATGACATTGCGATATTAGACAAATACATCTAATCTTGATCAAATACTCCCTATCGCCTGTTTAAGAAACAGTAATCAACAAGTTCAAAACCACTCTTCATATCAATACAAGCCCTGAAATCTCAACTAATTCAGAGCTTTTTTATTATTTTTTCGGATATTTTATTACATTTAATCGCACAACAAAACCTTACTAAACCATTATCCTGTTTTAAACCATGGAGATTTTCTATAGTTACATGATACTGAGCCTCCTAATATAGCTTCTTCGTAAGCTTTAGCTTCATCTTCTTAAGAACTGTGACAAAACAATATTATCGAAGCTATCATGTCACATTTATGAATATGCTTCTTTCGAAACGTGACAAATTAATACGTTGACTAGCTCTTTGTCAACGAACAAGTTTGTCGTCTAAAGCCGCATCCAACGCTATCTTTTTCAATCGTCTATCACACTAAAAATGTCATGTAAAAAACATAAAGTACTCGCATATTTAATTCCATTATTTACATATTTAGGTTGCATGCCGTAACATAATATGGTAATATCACCAGCATAAGCTATCGCCAATCAATACTCAGGGAGACATCAAAATGGATTTAATTATGACCATAGACTCGATGTTGACAGAAACCGAAAAAAGAATCGAGCTTGTCACGAAAGAACTTAAGCAAACTCCAATAGGGCGTCTTATGATCTCAAACGAGAAGAATGGCCCACGTTTTATTCGGGAAAGATACAGAAATGGCAAAAGGATACGAAAAGGTGTCGCCAGGGACCCACAGCTGCTTTACGACCTGGCGCACAAGGAATATCTGGAGCAATATCGCAAAAATCTTACTCACTTTCATACTATCCTGACCGAATGTAAATCAAAGCTGCGTCCGCTGGATCCAATCGAGATCATCCAGAATCTTCACGCCAACTTCCAGTTGCTTGACCCTGCACGCATCATCAACCCGACTCTGCTTACAAACGGACTCACATTTCCAAACCCATCCCGCGAAACAGCACCTGTGCAGCTTAGACCAGACATCGGTGATCTCACACCGGAGCAATGGGGCTGCATGCCATACTGCGAAAACACCTCTCACCTGAGCCACAAGACCCACAAAACACCGAAGGGGTTTTATGTAAGATCCAAATCCGAGGGATCCATCACCGGAATCTACGACATTCGCCCCCTCTTCTACCATTACGATGAGACTTTTTGGATCGACAATGAGCGGATATCTCCTGATTTTGTCGGGGTCCGTCGCGATGGAAAACTCATAATCCACGAGCATTTCGGTCTGGATAATCCTCAATACA
>JAEEPD010000147.1 GCA_016284575.1 Bacillota bacterium
AATCTCGGGTCCACGCATACGAAATCACCGCTTTCGATGCCAAGAGCCCTTACATCGTCAGCGTTCTTGACGTTTTCATCCAGAACTACCTCTACGCTGTCCCAACTGCGCTCAGCGGTCCTGACTTCTTTGTTGACGTGGGACGAAGCGTTGGCCAGCTGTATAGTGCCTTCGTAGCACTTGCCGTCTCTGGTGCGTACGCGGACGTTTTCGGTCTCCACATTTGCGGGGACAAGGCCGCCAAGATTGGTTAGCTTCAGCCTTCCATTGCCCTTGATCTGATGCACCATAGCACCCAGAGTATCAGTGTGAGCCGCCAGAACAAGTCCGTCTCCTTCGCCGCCGAGATCTGCGATAACGCCGCCCTTAAGGGTTATCCAGCTCTTATAGCCCATCTCGTCGAACTGAGCCTTGAGCCATTCAGCAGCGTTTCTGGTGTAGCCTGTGGGGCTGTCGATAGAAAGCAGTTTCTGCGCCATTTCGGCCGCATATTCAGTGTATTTTCTGTCCATCATTCCTCCTGAAAATAAAATATATTATGTTAATGTTATTATATTTTTAACTATTTTACTACTTATTAGCCAGCGGATTCCATATCGGAGCTCCGGTCTACTTGAAGATCAGATTTGTCTCCCAGTTTGGTATACAGGGAGCGTGTCGGAGGTAGACCTTGTAGGCCGGCTGAATGGCAAGTATCTGAGCTGTCAGGGACCAGAGGTCATCTATGCGGTGATAGCCCGCCACGAGCAGCCTGGGCGGTCTGAAGCTTCCGTAAGCATCGCCTGCCCCTGCCGGCTTTTCGATGCTGCCGCTCAGAATACCCTTCATGCCCCTGATTGCTTCAGCTTCATCCCCTTCTATATCGATTTTGATCACAGTCGGGGCGTCTTTACCTTCAAAAACATTGTCAAGACTATCAGTTTTCACCGGACGGGTCTTCTTGGAAAGAGATCCCCGGCCAGTGCCAAAGGAAAAATCCTTAATTCCGGAACCGGACGAAACAGCAAAATTATATGCTTCAGCATTCTGAAGCCCTTTATTCTGTATATATTCCGTAAGCTTCCTGAAGTTACGGCTTTCCGGCTCAAATGCATGGATAGCTCTGAAACTTCCGCCGGAAGCCCTTAGAAACTCCTCTACAGTATCACCTGTATATGCTCCAAGGTCCGCGAAAACCTCATCCGGACCGATGTCCAGTAGCTTCCACTGCTCCTCAGCCAGGTCCTCGGACGCCCTTAGATAGTCCAGTTCTCCGGTAAGCCGGTAAGCGGTCACATTGGACAGCACTTCCCTGCTCCGCTCATCGGCCAGTACCGATGCAAGCCAGTTCAGATCATCAAAATGCTCTTCGTAATAAACCCTGGTAAAAAGCCCCTCACCCACCACAGGAAGATCCGGCGCATAAAGCTCCTGCTCGGCCTCGATCTTAGCGATGTTTTCAAGTACATCCGGCCGATCCGTACCAAAACAGAGCAGCACTATCATGGAACTGATTATCTCCTGCTCATCCTCAAAGGGGCAGCTCAGCGTGGGATGCTGCAGCTCAAAAAAACGCTGGCATATGGTCTTCATCTGGGCATAGGTGCTGACCTTGTAGCCCTCAAAGCTCTGACCGCGCACAAAATCATCGCTGGCTATTATCCCGGCGGGCTTTATTCCCCGGGAGCGCAGCTCCGCAAGTATGCGCTGGCAGGCGTTCCCCGTGCCATAGAGCACTATAGGCTTTTCAGTTGATGCTAAATAGTCCCACATCTCCAACTACTCTTCTGAGAATACTACCATGTTAGGTACACTGCGGTGGGTTTTATCGCCCAGACCTAGCTGACCATTGTTATTGTTGCCCCAGGTCCACAGGGTCCCGTCTTTCTTTATGGCTGCCATTGCAGAACTGCCAACGCTCACTGAAACCATGTCGTCCATTACGTAGACTGGCTCATAAGCATCTACTCCACCATTGCCATCTCCTACCTGTCCGGAACTGTTAGAACCCCACACCCAGAGGCTTCC